>DATCPU010000098.1:0-3520 GCA_036569925.1 Candidatus Dormiibacterota bacterium | reverse complement strand
GCCTTCTCATTCGTAGTAATTGTTGTTGAATTGGATCCAGCCTGGGCTTGGACATCCACTGGACGTGGCGGCGTGCGTGCAGTGCACCCCCACGCGCGGGCCTGGATCGATGTAGAGCTGGCCGTGGATAACCACCCTGTCGCCCGTGTGAATCGGGGCATACGCCGCCAGTGTGGTGTTGTGGTCGATCTCCAGCGACTCTCCGGTCGGGGCTTTGACGTTGAACCTCTCATGGCCGCCAGACTCCCCCGGGTTGTCGAGAACCGTGGCGTCAAACGTCACCTCGGCGCCGTTGCTGTTGTTGACAATGTCGTTGTGCAAGCCCTGGTCATCGGCTGCGGGGCGCTCCCCACATGCCACCACAAGCACCATCGCCGCCGCCAAAGCAAGAGACCTCACAGCGCCAGCGCCTCGGCCAGCTTGATGCGGCCCTCATAGAGAGCCTTGCCAACGATCACTGCCACCGCCCCGGCGGCAGCCGCCCCGCGCACGTCGTCGATCGAGGAAACTCCGCCCGAGTACTGAATGGGCAGGCTCGTCATCCTGCGGACGCGGGCGAGCGTAGTCAGGTCGGGCCCTTCCATGGTTCCGTCCCGGGAGATGCTCGTGAAGATGACGCCGGCCAGCGGCAGCACATCCCAACGTGCCAGCAGACTGCCCATCTTTTGCGGCTCGTTCTCGGTCCAACCGTGCACCGCGGGCTGATCGTCGCGCACATCGAGGGCAGTGAGAATCCGACCAGCGTGCTTTCTAGCGCACCGCTCGAGCAATCTCGGCTCGCGTACGGCCGCAGTGCCCATCACGACCGCGTGAGCTCCCATCGCGATCAGAATGTCGACCTGCGTCTCGCTGCGCACGCCGCCCGCGACCTGCACCTTCACGTTTTTTCGACGGACCATCTGCTCGATCGCCGCATGGTTGTCGCCAGTGCCTCGCGCGCCGTCGAGGTCGACCACGTGGATCCGTTCTGCGCCCGCTTCGGCGAAGCTCGTGGCCACGTCCGCCGGATCGTCCGAGTAGACGGTCGGATGTGCGTAGTCGCCGCGCACGAGTCGCACGCAGCGGCCGCCCAGGATGTCGATCGCGGGGATGACCAGCACGACCTTTATGGTGGCCTCAAACGAGCTGTGAGAGGTGTCGAGGCCCTTAGCGGTAGTTGGTGAATTGCAGAGGAACGGGGATGTCCTCCGCCTCGCGCAGCGCCTTGATGACGAGCTGCAGTGAGTCTTTGTCCTTGCTGACGACACGCAGCTGGTCGCCCTGAATCCGGACCTGTACCTTGGGCGTGGTGGTCTGAATCTTCTTCCGCAGGTCACGCGCGATGTCATCGGTGATGCCCGCGTTTAGCAGCACCTCTATCTGGCCGCGACCCTTGCCAACGCTCTTGGGCTCGCCTGGTTTGAAGAGCTTTGGCGAAAGCTGGCGGCGTGCTGCCTTCTCGCGGAGCACCTGAAGGGCCGCCTTCGCCCGGTCCTCGCTTGCAGACTCGATGAGGATCTTCTGGTCGCTCTGGTCATAGATCGTCCCGGTGTCCTTGAAGTCGAAGCGCGTTCCGACCTCGCGGCGCGCCTGGTCTAGGGCATTGGTCAGCTCGATGGCGTCGAACTCCGAGACGACGTCGAATGAGAACTCAGGCATCGGCTATCTCCGCCACCTAGCTCGCGGTGTGCATGATCGCGGAGATGCCGAGGTACACGGCCAGCGCCGCGAGCGCGACGCCGATCAGCGAGCTGACGCCCAGGAGGAGCCCGATGCCCATGGTTCCTTCATCGAGGGGCTCAGCCGGCGGCCGGTCGTACGGGTCCTGGCCGTAGTCAAGGTCATAGACCTCTGCCCTGCGAGCCCTTCCAACCAGCTCGTCCACGACCTCCTTGCCACCCGAAGGGAGTGACTTGGCGCCGAGCGCCTCGACGGCTTCCTTGAGGTTGTCCCGCGTGCGTCCAAGCTCCGCTACGACCAGGTCGAGCGTCTGCATGGCGGCAGGGGTCGGATGCTCCCGGCGGAGGTCGGCGATGATGCCGTACAGCGTCACGCCCCGATTCATAACAGAAATGGGGCAAGTGCCACCGCCCGGGGGCGACTTACACTAGGGCTGAGATGAGCGTCGAGACCAAATCAAAGGCGGCGGCCAAGAAGCCGGCAGTCCACCCAAACACGTGGGTCTACTACGACGGCGAGTTCGGCCGCTATCACGACATCAAGCTCGGGCTGATGACCCACGCCCTCCATTACGGCACAGGGGTATTCGAGGGCATTCGCGCCTACTGGAACGGAAAGAAGGAGCAGCTCTACCTGCTCGAAGGCCCCGCGCATTTCGACCGTATGCGCCGCTCGGCGAACGTGATGCGCTTCAAGCTTCCGCACTCGACCGAGGAGCTGACCAACATCACCCTTGAGGTGCTTCGCCGCAACCAGTTCAAATCCGACGTCTACATCCGGCCGCTGCTCTTCACAGCCAGTGAGGAGATAGGGGTCCGCCTGCACAACATCGAGCACAGCTTCCTTATCTATGCGATTCCCTTCGGCAACTATGTCGAGATCGAGGGCGGCCTGCGCTGCATGGTCAGCACCTGGCGGCGTGTTCCCGACCAATCGCTTCCGGCGCGCGCGAAGATCACAGGCTCGTATGCGCAGTCGGCGCTGGCGAAGACCGAGGCCAATGAGGCAGGCTTTGACGAGGCGATAGTCCTCACGATCGATGGTCACGTTTCCGAGGGCTCGGCCGAAAACCTTTTCATGATCAAAGACGGCACTGTCGTCACACCGCCCGTTACCGACGACATCCTCGAAGGCATCACGCGGACCCTGATCATCGGGTTGATCAAAGACGAGCTTGGTTTGCCGGTCATCGAAAGGAGCATCGACAGGACCGAGCTGTACACGTGCGATGAGCTGCTGCTCTGCGGCACGGGCGCCCAGGTCGCGCCCGTCATCGAAGTCGACCGCCGGACGGTCGGCAACGGGAAGGTCGGAGAGTTCACCCAGGAGCTTCAGAACATCTACTTCGGCGCAGTCCGAGGGGAAACCCCAAAGTACAAGGACTGGACGATTCCCGTCTACTGATTCCGGGAGTGGTACCTGGATGAAGATAATCGTGGCGCCGAACGCCTTCAAAGGCAGCCTGTCGGCGACGCAGGCGGCCAAGGCGATCGCCCGCGGTGTACGCGAGGTGTTCCCCGATGCCGAGGTCGTGGAGATCCCGGTCGCCGATGGTGGGGAGGGCACTGTTGAGGCGCTGGTCTCCGCCAACCACGGAACTTACGAATGGGTCAACGTCGAAGGACCTCTCGGAGATCCCGTTCTGGCGTCCTACGGCGTCATCCAGGGTGGCAAGACAGCGGTGGTGGAGCTGGCCTCGGCCAGCGGGTTCGTACTGATCTCCGCGGCGATGCGCGACCCGCGTAAGACTTCCACGCACGGCTTCGGCCAGCTGCTCGAGGCGGCCAGGAAGTCGGGAGCAAAATCGGTGATCGCCGGGATCGGCAGCTCGGCCACCAATGACGGAGGCACGGGGATGGCC
>DATCPU010000097.1:0-6248 GCA_036569925.1 Candidatus Dormiibacterota bacterium | reverse complement strand
CCGCATGCGCCCAACCCAGGGGCGAGGCCGAGCCGGTGGCGCGACCGAGGTAGAGGCCTTTGGCCGGGATGTCGGCGGCGTCCCACACCTGCTCAGGGAGCATGAGGCCGGGGCCCGCGAAACCTTCAAGGGAGCGCACGATCTCGGCCGCTGGGAGGCCCATCGAGAAGAAGTGGCGCGCCCGCTCGCCTGTCAGCACTGGCCATGCACGTCCGCGGCCGCTGCCATCCCATGGCGATCCGTCGTCTTTCTCGCCATAGAGATCGCCTGCGTAGCGGCGCCAGCTGGGGCCGGCCGGCAGTGTCACCTTCAACGTGCCATCGACGCCCTGCAGGCTGCGCAGAACGCGTTCGTCCTTGGGGCGTCTCAGCCCATAGCGCACGAGCTCCAGGAACTCAGGCGCAACCGCACCCACCGTCGGCCGAACATCCGGATCGCCTGCGACCCTGACGTACTGGCCGGCCGGAGTCGAGCACCACGTCTCGACACGATCGTTCCAGTAGTCGGCGACAGCACGCAGGTGGCCGGCCGCCACGTGCTCGCCTGCCTCGTGGGCGAACTCGCCGGCAACGATGAGTGCTGCGATGCAGGCAGCCAGCGTCGAAGGCGAAAGACCGCCGAGGTCCTCCCACCGGTCGAGCTGCGTGAGCGGGCCTTCGCGAATCAGGAACTGGGCAGCGGGCCGGACCATCACCGGATAGGGGTCGTGGTCCAGGAATCCTGCCACGCCGAGGCGCCATGCGAGAAGGATCGGAAGGGCGACCTGGTCGAGCTCGGTGGAGGTCCAGTGAGGCGTGCCATCGACGAACCAGTTCTGAAACCAGCCACCATCAGGACGCTGTCGCGATTGCAGGTGGCGAAAGGCGCGGAGGGCGGCGGCGGTGTCGCCCGCATCGAGCAAAGCGGTGGCCATTCGGCACAGGTCGCGCGGCCACACGAGGTGGTACACGTGGTTGCCGTTGTGGTTGCTCTCGCCCCATGGCGAGCAAGGAGCCGCGACGAAGGCGCCGGCGTGCGATTTGTCCTCGAGGCAGCGAATAACGGCGAGCGATGAGCTGGCGAGCGCGCCTTCATCACCGCTCACCTTGCTAAGGGCTTGCGGGAGGTCGGTCTGGGTTCTCCATGCGCGCTCGAATGAGGCGCGCACGCTGCCGGCGCCCTTCTGCAGGACGTGTCGCGCAACCTCTTCTGCATCGGCGCGCGTATGCGCGAAGCCGACGGCGACCTGAAAGGAGCCGGCTCTGATGCCCAGCTCGGCGCCCACTGCCACGTTGCCGGGCCCGGCGCGATCGTAGAGGCTCGACAGATGACCATCGCCGTCGTGGAGGTCGACCTGGAGGTCGGAGCTCTGGAAGTAGCCGATCGTTGCGCGCGCGAACGGTCCGACGATGCAGATCCAGACGTCCTGCTGGCGCATGAGCAACGCGGGTGGATGCGTGTCGAGGACCTGGCCGAAATTGCCCTCGCTTCCCGGCTGCCAGTGTGCGGAGGCCTGCAGGTACAACCGGACGTCTGGGAGCTCGGGCGTGAACGTCGCACTGATCAGGATCGCGTTTTCCTCGGGGTCGGAAAAATATTCTTTGGTGAGTCGGTATTCGTGATGGGTGCTCTCGACGATGAAGCCGGGGGTCCCTGGTGCGAACCACCTGACAGTGTGCTGGCCATCGCCGGCGTCATCGACAGGAGGGGCGCCGCTCGCCGAGGCGAAAAAGCGCAGCTCGTGCAGCGCGACCCTGTCGATGGAGGGAAAAAAGACCTCGCTGAGGGCTCCGTCAGCGAGCGTGTACCAGACCTTGCTCTTTGGACCTGGCGCTGCTCCGAACGCCATCTTGCGACCGGGACCCCACATCGGGGGTGCTCCTGGGCCTCCTGGTGCCTCCATCGGGCGTTAAGTATGCGGAGAGGTCACGGCCGATAGAATCGAGCGACGATCCTGATTGCCCGGGGAGGTGGCTGAGTGGCCGAAAGCACCCGCCTGCTAAGCGGGTAGGGGGTGTAAAGCTCCCTCGAGGGTTCGAATCCCTCCCTTCCCGCCATTTGCGATGCAGCGTGGCGGCTGGGCCGGATCGCCGATGAGGGCTACACGTACCCCACGACAACGGCACCTGTCGCCAGCTTGAAGAACAAGGAGTGGGTTGCGCCGTTGGCGCTGAAGATGTACGTGCCATCGAGCGTCGCATCGCAGGGCCCGCCGCCCCAGCCCGAATAAGCACACTGGTGCTCAGCGACCACACGTCCGTCCGGCAGCCAGAAGTTGGGGAGGTAATCCAGAGGACCGAAGGGATGCGCGTTCGCGGCCGTAAGATCCGCAATCGCCATCTGGTAATTGAGCACCGGATCCTTTGATCCATTGCGACCCGTGATAAGTCGCGTGTGGTCCGGTGAAACGGAAACCCTTACATAGGCATTGTCCAAGGGCCCGCCGTCCGTCCCCAGCTGGATCTGGTTGATGTGACCAGATGGTGACCGGACCTCGATACGGCCGAGCACATTCGATCGGCCGCAGATGATCGTGCCGTCGTCCAGCACGCCGTAAGCAATGCATGCCGGGGAAAACTCCGTCAGTCGCCCGCTTTTCATGTCGAACTTCGCGAGCGGGAACTCATATTCCAGAAACGGACCAGCCCCACCGATTCCTATCGGCTGCCTGACCATGTAAACACCGCTGGCATTCCACGCATAGGGTTGGTAATAGGCATTGCCATTCGGCGACGGCAGTGTCGCAACAACTCGGTCGCCGGTGGCAGTACCAAGATGGATTCTTGCGGTTGAGGCGTCGTCGTGGATCGCGTACAACCATTCAGACATTTGGGGATTGACCACAACGGTTTCAGGCTTTCCTGCAAGTACGCCTAGTTTCTTAACAGTCCCGTTTCGGTTGAGCAGCTCCAACGTAAGACCGTTCAGAACTATCACCTTGCCGCCGACGATTCCGCCGTACTGGCCTTTAACCGCCGCTGTACGCGTCGCGTCGAGCCGTGCCAGCCGCACTTCCCCGCGGTTGTAGTCATTGATGACGAGGCGCAGGTCAGCCGAGGCGGGTGAAGGGCTGTGACTTGGCGAGGGGCTTGCTCCCGGCGTTGCAGCCAAGGACGGGGTCCCAGAGGCATGCGATTGACCTGGGGCATTTTGGCCCGTTGCTCCGCAAGCGCCAAGAACCATTGCCGCAAGGACTACTCCGATAACGCTGTGGCTGCGCAGCTGCCTCATGCCAGCACAACGGTGGCTTCAATGACACAGTTACGGTGCTTGGGTCGTCTTCCATGAGCGCTCAGGTCACTGAAGGCTCGCCCGACATGTCCACCTGAGGGTTGTAATCCCTCCCACGCCGGCTCACCGCACGCCGAATGTCGGCTGGGTCACGAACACGACCCGCCTGATCTTTAGCACCACCCATTGCACGGAACCCGCGCCCAGGAATGGTCCG
Source organism: Candidatus Dormiibacterota bacterium (assembly GCA_036569925.1). Taxonomy (GTDB): domain Bacteria; phylum Chloroflexota; class Dormibacteria; order Dormibacterales; family Dormibacteraceae; genus Palsa-872. The sequence continues at coordinate 2,821 of DATCPU010000097.1, read as the reverse complement.
GGTAGGCGACCGATAGAGCCCAAAGAGCCGGGCTGAAATTCTTCGGGTCAGCCAGCGCTTGGCTGACCATCTCCTTGGTAAGCACGGGCGTCAGCGTCAACGCCTGGCCGCCCTGAATGGCGTAGTGGAAGGTGGTGACAGGGTCATCGCCGATTACCACCGTATGGTCATCGATGATCCGGTAAGGCCCGTCATCAACCTGTCCCCCATTCCAATCCAGCGAACCAAATTGCCCGCCCTGGGCGAAGAAATGCGAGTGCTGCCTGTCGATGGCGCCGCTGCACGGATGTGACCGGCTCGGCGTTGGGCTGCCGGTGGCATAACTGGTCTCGCCTTTGTTAGACGTTTGGCCCAACCAGGCGTAGGGAGTCAACGGACCAAGACCTGCTTTGTCCAATTCGTCCACCAACTCCTGACAGGTGACGACCCTTTCCCACCGACCCACGAGAGCTGGAACCGTGGACTCAGTCGGAGAGGCCTCGGCATGGGGGGTGCCGGAGGCTGGGACCGAGCTGCTTGAGCCGCATCCGACAGTCGTGATTGTCACAGCGACCAGAAGGATCAGAGTCGAACGTAACACTGCTTCCTCCAAACACTTCTGCGGGCCGACGGCCCGCCAACATCGGACGTGGATCAGAACCCTGGATCGACCATGACAATCGCCAATAAATCGTATATCGGGGCGAGGATGGCTCCTGGAACGAGACCCTTTAGCGCGGACCCGGATCGTGGACATTCCAACTCACCTGAATTGGCCGGCGAGCCGGTGTAAATGGGACTAAGCTCAAGCTATGGCGATCTTGTTCGTGCTCGTTATTTGGGCCCTCCTCACCGTGGCCGCGGGCATCTGGGGAGTCGACTCCCGGCCCGGGTTCAACGGCGGCAGCGACGACCGCAAAGAGCGCTTCTTCTTCCACTCCAAGATCGACTGACTCGGTAGCTCCGCGGCGCATTCGCCAGGCGCTGGAGGCCGGCCCAGTAAGGTCTGACCCGTGACGAGTCCCGGCGACGCAAACGAGCCTTTGGTCACACCTGGCCTCACGGCGCGGAGAGCTACCGCTACCGACATTGACCTCGTCACATCGATCATCAGCCTGTCCTTCGCGAATGACCCGATCTGGGGACGAGCGCTGGCGCTACCAGATGGGAGCACCAAGCATCACTCCGCTTTCTGGCGCGTCTCTATTGAAGGAGCGCTTCGTTATCCATGCACGTGGTTGGCAGGACCTGGCGAGGCAGCCGCCGTTTGGATTCCGCCAGGAGGAACCGAAATGGCGCCCGAGCAGGAAGCGCGCCTCGTTGACCTGGCAAAGGACATCCTTGGGCCGGCATCAGGCAACTACCTTGGCTTGTTAGATCGATTTACCGCTGCGCAACCGAAAACCGAACCGCACTACTACTTGACGCTCCTGGGCACACACCCCGATCACCGAGGGAGAGGGATTGGAATGCGGTTGCTGGCCCACACCCTTGCGTTGATCGACAGCGAGCATATGCCCGCCTACCTTGAATCGACGAACCCAGCGAACAACGATCGATATGCCCGCGTTGGCTTCGAACCGATCGGAGAGTTCTCGTTTCCAGGCGGCGGTCCCATCGTGACCACCATGTGGCGTCCTGCCCGATAACGATTAAACGGGATGGTCGTAGGCGTAGAAGATGTAATCCTGCGACACGGTCTTCACCCCCAGGTCGTTCAGGAGCCTGAGCAGCTGCGCGCGGTGGTCGGTGCCGTGATTGGCGACCTGGATCAGCACCTGCCACAGGATGAGGTCCTTGTCCTCCCCTTCCGCAAACGGCTTCTCCAGAAGCCTCTCGTCCCGCAACGTCGACAGGTAGTCCCGCATTTGTTGCTCGACCACGTCCCATCGGGAACGAATGCTTTCCCGGTCAACAAAGCTCTCAGGCGCTGGCCCTTCTACAAACCCCACGCCTCGCAAGCCGGTGAACCATGCCTCATCCACATTCATGAGGTGCACGATCTGGTTTCTGACCGACCCATGTGAGTAGCCAACGTCCTGACTGAACTGTTCATCGGAGAGCGCCGTGATGTACTTGTCCCAGACAGTGCGGTTCTCAGCGAAGTGATAGTCGAATAGGTGGCGGAAGGCATCGGCATTCATATCGTCATTGGCTCCTGAGGGTCTGGTTTCGTAATTGAGGGTGGTGCGAATCCATCGGTTCCGTTATTTTGACAACCCCGTAATGACTCCGGATGGAGGCGCGTTACACCAGCATTGATGCATTCACTCCGCCGCCATCTGATCGCACTGATCCTGGTTGTGGCGCTCGTCGCTGCCGTCATTCACGTAGTGAGCGACTGGCGCCGAGGCTCCGTGAGCATAGACCTGCCAACCGGCACCGTCGTCCTCACCTCCCCATCGCCAGCAGCCTCCCCCACACCAGCCGCCCCGAATGATGCCGCCAGCCTGCAGAACGATATTGGTTCGATCCTCGTCGTGGCCCAGGGCGGCCAAACGATCTCGCCAACGCTTCGATCGCTGGTGATGAAGGGACGAGTTGGCGGCGTGCTGCTGTTCGCATCGAACTTCAGGTCCGCTGCCGGCCTCAAGGTGTGGACGAAGCAATTACGCGCTCTCGCATCGGCAGCGTGCCTCACTCACCCGCTCCTGGTCATGGTCGACGAGGAAGGCGGTCAGGTCAACCAGGTGAAAGCGTCTTTTGCAGGGCCTTCCCAGCTGGCCGTCGGCGCCGGTGGTGCCGCCAACGTTCGCGCGCAGGAAAAACGAGTGGCCGCCGGCCTTCGCCTGCTTGGCGTGGGCCTTGACCTCGCGCCGGTCGCGGACGTTCGCACCAACGC
>DATCPU010000096.1:0-14770 GCA_036569925.1 Candidatus Dormiibacterota bacterium | reverse complement strand
TCCAAATGTGTCCGGTCCGTAGCCGACCAGAGGTCGCGAGGCGATCATTCCCAGCGTGTCCTTCCAGATGTGAAGCCTGATGGCGCCAGTCCCACCAACGGGATCGAGCATCGAGACCATCCTTGTCGCTGTCGAATGAGCAATTGAAGGTCCGCCGGCACTCATGAGAGTCGCAGCCACCAGGATTGCCACGACGAGACCGGCGGAGGCGGCACCGATCTTGGCCACAAGCCGTAGCGATGGGCGTGCAGCGGCAAGGACTATCGCGACGCCTACCGCTGCACCGACCCAGCCGCCACGCCCGAACGTCAACAGGAGCGCGATCGCCATTATCACGACCACGTTTCCGGCCACGAGACGCTCTGTCGTGGATATCGCATGCCTGAACTCACCGACCCCAAACGGAATGGCCATCGCGAGATAGGCCGCAAGGGCGTTCGGATTGCCAAATGTGCCCACGGCGTGAGCTGCGTTGCTCGAGGGCCCATCTACCAACGCGCCGGCGACCGCCTGCAAGACCGCGACCACGGACACTATGAATGCGCCCGCGAGCAGCGCTCTGAGCACGCTGCGGGCGGCCGCGGAGTTTGGAAGCGACTGGATGGTCAGCCAGAACAGCGCTGCATAAGTAGCGATGGTCATGAAGCCTTCAAGCCGTCCGTACTCACCGAAGAAGGCCAGGTTCATGTTGGGTGCAAGCAGAGTCGACAGGCCGGCCGACGCGACGTAAGCCAGGATGGGTAGATCGAGCGTCGTCCGACGGACCTTCGTCTCGCCACGCAGGCGGCGGACGAGAACGAAAGCGCTGAGCAACAGGATCAGCGCCCGGGCCGCGAGCAGCTTGGGCAGGACGACAGGGTCGTTCGTGGACCACAGGATCACCAGCGGAAGCCCGAACGCTCCCAATCGCACCAGCTGGACCTGGACACGCTCCAGCGCGCTCCCGCTTCGAGTGGTTTCCATTATTGGAACGAGAGCCCGCGGCGTAAACCGCGGGCTCCGCGTCATTGGCTCCGGCTACTTGATCGAAATGGCCGTCGGGCCGCCGGTGCCGAAATCACAGGCCCCGAACGGGCCCGATGTGACCACCGCCGAGCAGGCGCTCCCGTTGACGGTCGCCAGAGCAGCGCCCTTCTTGAATGGAGAGCTGGTGAAGCCGGGATAGATGTCCGGCACCACCACTGTGGACGCGTGGTTCACGAAGTTGCCGTCGCAGATGGCGGTTCCGCTGGAGAAGCCGGAACCGTGGGCGATGGCCTTTCCCTGTCTCTGCTGGACCTGGACGAACAGGTTGTCCTGCAGGACTGTTTGCGAAATCCCCGTGATCGGGTCGACTACGGGTGAACAGGTGTAGCTGACATTGACGGTGGCCGCCAGCCTGGCGGTAAGGGAACCAGTCGGCGCGATCGTGATTGTCATGATCCCGCCTGGCCCGCCGCTGCCGGCCGCATGCGGCAACGGAGAGATTATTGGCGACGGAGCGCAGCGCCGACGGCGCGGTGCCGGCTAGTACGAGGACTCCCGCGACCCCGATTGTCAAAGCTGAGCTGAGCACCATCCAAAGACGCTTGGGATTGAACATGTCTCTCCTCGAGATGCCTCTCGTGGACCCCCTGGGTACCCACTGTTCGACTAAATAAGCACCTCCTGCTTCCCCTGTGAACGCGGCCTGATTGCCACGCTTAACGGAGTTTCCGCCGAATCAGTAACGCTCACCAACGCGACAGCTCGGGAAGATAGGTTTCGAGGACCAGGCCACTCGGGGATCAGTCTTGTTTGGTGGGCCGGGAGGGATTTGAACCCCCACAGCTTTCGCGGGTGGTTTACAGCCACTTGAGCTCGCCAATGCCCAGCCGACCCAGCAACAGGTGCCGCCAACCAGTTGGCGGCGCGACGGCTATCGTACCCGCTCAAGCGAATCGCCCGACGGCATAATTCCCCTGTGGCGCGAGGCTACGGTCGATATGTGCTTCTCGTCATGGTGGGCATCAACTTCCTCAATTACATGGACCGGTACGTGGCAGCCGTGGCCTCGCCTCTCATCCAGGCGGAATTCGGCCTCAGCAACGCCGCCATCGGATTCCTCGCCTCGGCGTTTCTGATCGTGTACGCGCTCTCCGCCCTGCCTTTCGGGTACTGGGCCGACCGCGGCGTCCGAAAGACCGTGGTCGGGATCGGGGTCACGATCTGGAGCGTGGCCACCCTCTTCACGGGCTTTGCGCGCAACTACTTCCAGCTCTTCTTGAGCCGGGCGATTCTTGGAGTTGGCGAGGCAAGCTACTACCCCGCTGGAACCTCGCTGCTCTCGGACTATTTTCCAAAGGGCCAGCGTGGCCGCGTGATGTCCATATGGGGGGTGGGCAGCACGGTCGGCATCGCGGTGGGGTTTGCCGGCGGTGGTTATATCGCGGACAAGTTCGGTTGGCGCAACGCCTTCTTCTTCGCAGCGATCCCCGGAATTCTGTTTGCCGCTCTTGCCTTCGGGCTGAGAGAGCCGCTGCGCGGCAGTGTCGAGGAGCGCGGCCCAGCCGTCAGGCAGGCGCGCGATGCGAACGTCCGGACCTTCTTGAACCTGATGCGCATTCCCACCCTCCGGGCGACGATCCTCTCGCAGACCGCTCTGTATTTCGTCCTCGCCTCCAACGCCTTCTGGCTGCCCACCCTGCTGGTCCGCCGATTTGACCTCTCGGTGAGCCAGGCCGGACTCTTCGCCGGCATCGTCCTGGTGCTGGGCGGCCTCATCGGCACGCTGGCAGGCGGATGGATCGCGGACCGCCTCGCGAAAAAGAACCCCGCCGCCTACCTTCAGGTCGGGATCGTGGGTTTCCTGATCGGCGCGGTATTCATCGTGATCTCTCTGGTCGCCCCGTTGAACATCGGGCCGATCCCGATCTTCGTCCCGGCATTTCTGATCACTGTGATCGCTCTCTACCTGAACGCCGGACCGTTCACTGCCGTAGCACAGAACGTGGTGTCGCCCGCGATGCGCGCGAGCTGCGTGACGATGCTCCTCTTCGTCGCTCACGTGTTCGGCGATTCGCATTCCACCTTCGACGTCGGCTTGCTGGCTGATCGCCTGGGCAGCCTTCAGGCCGCGCTGCTGATCACCTCACCCACCCTGCTCATCCTTGCTGCGATCCTCGCCGCCACCGGGCTGCGCTCGGTCAAGCCGGACACGCAGGCAATGGAGGAAGAGTGGGCCAATCGCCCGGCACAGCCGGCAAACGCCGCCGTGTCTGGTGCTTAGTAGATAAACCCGACCAACGCGCTGCCCAGCTGGCCCGGCTTGATGGTTCGCTGGTCGATCACGCCGAAGGCGACGAAGTTCATCTCGGATACCGTCCACGAGCCATCCCTGTTCACCGCCTCGACGTAGGCGACGTGACCGAGGTAGCTCTCCCAGGTGACCATGATCGCGCCGACCTTGGGCTTCGGCCCGACCGGGTACCCCTGGGCAGAGGCGTTCTGGTACCAGAACCCTGCGTCGCCACGCCAGGTCACGTTCCGCTTGGTGGCTACGTAGTAGGTGCACCAGCCGGGAGGAAAGCCTGTGGCCGGGTACGGGCCAAGGCAGCAGCCAAGCACGACCGGGTGGTAGCCGCCGCCGCTGCCGGTGCCGGTCTGAACCAGGTTCTGCCACAGGGCTGGGGGGGCCGGGAATGCCCCACCGACGCCGCCAGGGATGACCAGGACCATGCCTGCGGTCAACACAGGGCTGCGGAGGCGGTTGAAGTCAAGGATGGTCTGGGCGTCCGACTGGAACTTGAAAGCGAGCTTGTCGAGGGTGTCCGTCGCCTTGGTGGTGACGACAACGCCGGGAACCGGCGGAATCACAACCTGGTCGCCAGTGGCGACCACGTCGCTGGAGATCAAGTTCGTATTCGACCAGCGAATGTCGCTGACGGTGACGTTGAACTTCTTGGCGAGGTCTTTTAGAGTCTCGCCGGCGGCGACGGTAGCCGTGAATGCCGAGTGACTGATGGGAGCCGACAGCGGGATGGCCATTGGCTTGATGATCGTGCTGAACCGGCCGAGCGAGACATCGCCGACCGTCCCGCCCTCGCCATTGACCGTCGCTTCAGCGTTGACTGCCCCGAGGCTGGCCGTGAAAGAGGACTGGTAATGGCGATCCAACGACGCGTACCCAGAGATCGCGATCGCTATTGCGAGCACGACAGCATGGGTCAGATACCGATGGATTTTCAATACGTACCCCTAAAACGATGTAAACCCGTCCACGTCGGACGGATCCCCCAAGACGCCGGTCACCCTATCAGACCCCCGCCAAGCCCGTCAACCCTGAAACCTCAGGGGTGGGGACCTGCAAACGGCCGGGGAGGGCGACTGCCGTGAACTCAGCCTGAATACGAGCCGAATGGCCCCAAAAGACCCCCTGGCGAACTACAGTTCGGCCCAGTAAAAGGGCCGTTCTGTGCGTTCTAAGGCCCAACACCGGCTTGCTCACAGGGTATAGAACGGTAAAGACCGCCTTCCCTTGCAAGGGTGTTGCAGCCGTCGCCGGCCACCCGGCACCTTAGGCGATAAGCTGCGCTCGACCGAGATGGGCAGGCTCCAGACGCCGGTTTGCGATTTGCTTGGAATCCAGCTACCGATCTTTCAGGCGGGTATGAGCACCTACACGACGCCTGAGCTGGTGGCTGCCGTCAGCAACGCCGGCGGCCTCGGGATCATCGGCGGCCTCTTCCGGGAAGCCGGCGAACTGAGGGACGAGATCCAGAAGGTGCGGGAGCTCACGTCCCGCCCATTCGGCGTCAACCATGTCGTCTCGCAGCTCGACTCCGACGCGATGGACGTCACCCTTGAGCTGCGAGTCCCAGTTCTGTCGCTGTCCTGGGGCAGAGCCGACGAGCTCGTGCGGCGCGCTCACGACGCCGGCATGAAGGTGATCCATCAGGTCAACACGCCGGAAGAAGCCGGGCGTGCCGCCTCAGGGGGTGCTGACGTCATCGTCGCGCAGGGCGCGGAGGGAGGCGGCCACGTGGGCGCGATGTCCACCCTGCCGTTGGTGCCTCAGGTTGTCGACGTCGTCAACGGCGTGCCCGTGCTTGCCGCCGGCGGGATCGCCGACGGCCGCGGCCTCGCTGCCGTGATGGTCCTTGGAGCGCAGGGAGCACTGATCGGAACGCGCTTCCTCGCCACGCCAGAGGCAAGCGGTCGAGGCCATTCGAAGGACGTAATCCTCAATGCCATGGGCAGCCAGACGGTGGCCAGCAAATTCTTCGACGATGTGCTGGGTTTGCGCTGGCCGGGGGCGTTGGTGCGAGCGATCCGAAATCCGCTGCTCGACAGGTGGGCGCAAAGACAGCAGGACTGGACTTTGGCCGCGGACCAGATCCGGCCCTCTCTCGAGGCGGCGTTGGCGGCCGGCGACTTCGTGATCGCCGGTGAGTCGGCGGGGCTGATCCACGACATAGTGCCGGCCGGCGAGCTCGTGACGCGAATCGCGAAAGAGGCTGAGGCGCTGCTCGGCTAAGGGCCGCCTCGCACGTAAATGTTCTGTCCGGACACGAAGCCGGCCTCGTCGCTGCACAGAAACGCGATGACGTTGGCGATGTCCTGGGGCTGCCCTACCCGTCGCAGGGGTATCTGCGACGCGGCCCCCAGCTTGAACGCTTCGTAGTCGACGCCCATACGGTCAGCGGTGGCCTTGGTCATGCGCGTCTCAACGAATCCCGGCGCCACCGTGTTGACGTTCACGTTGAACGGGCCGAGCTCGATTGCAAGTGTGCGCGCCATTCCCTGCAGGCCCATCTTGGCCGCAGAGTAGTTGGCCTGGCCCCGGTTGCCGAGAGCTGACGTGGAGGAAAGAAACACCATCTTTCCGTACTTCTTCTCGACCATTTGCCTCTGTGCTGCCTGCGCGCACAAGAAGGTTCCTTTGAGGTGCGTGTCGATCACGGCGTCCCAATCGTCGTCGGTCATCTTGAACAGCAGGTTGTCGCGGATGATGCCCGCACAGGTGACCAGAATGTCGAGGCCGCCGAGCTCCCTGACGGTCCGCCCCACCATGGCCTCGACCTGCGCTCGATCGCTGACATTGCACGCGATCGCCAAACCCCCGATCGGCCCAGCGACCTCCTTGGCCGGATCCTCGTCCAGATCAGAGACCGCGACCCTGGCGCCTTCCCTGGCAAAGAGCTGCGCGGTCGCCGCACCGATTCCGCGACCGCCGCCCGTGACCAGCGCGACCTTCCCCTCGAATCTCATACCGTTTCGGTCTCCAGTGCGGTGCCACCATCCTTGCGAGGATCGGAAGCGCCACGAAAACGTCCATGTGCGTCGACAGCGATAACCTGCGGCCGCGCGAAGTATGAGTCGTAGTTGAGAGTGCGGCGATTGACCCTGTAGCCAAGCCGCTCGAGGCTGCTGGTCACCGTCACCGGGATGCGCGCCTCGGTCTGCACGATGTCCCCCTGGAAGTCGACGCGCGGCGCGCTCACCGCCTCCACCGGCGTCATCCGATGGTCGATGAGGTTGATGAGGACTTGCAGGATCCCCGTGACGATCTTCGTGCCGCCTGGTGCCCCGATGCAGATGTTGAGCTTGTCCTTCTCGAAGACCATCGTGGGGGTCATCATCGTGACCCGCGTCTTGCCGGGGCGCACCGAATTTGGCGTGCCAGGGCGCGGGTCGAAACAGTTCATGTAGTCGTTGTAGCCAAACCCAAGCCCTGGGGTCACCACGCCGCTGGCCGAGCCCAGCGTGTGCGTGAGAGATACGGCATTGCCCTCATCGTCGATGACGCAAACGTGGGTGGTGTCGGCGCGGTCGTGCGGCAAGGCCCCGGCCGCGGCCGCCTCTCGTGCCTGCGCCGCGTACTGCTTGTCGGCCAGAGCTCCGGTCGGGATTTCGACAAATCGTGGGTCGGCCACATGACGCTCGCGGTCCGCGACCGCCCAGGCCATCGCCTCGACGAGAAGGCGCGCGGCTTCGGTGCTCGGCCAACCGTAGGAGCCGACGTCATAGCCTTCCAGGAAGTTCAACATCTGCAGGAGAGTGAGGCCGCCCGCGGGCGGACCCGCCGCCGAGATGTTCAGGCCGCGATACGTTCCGCGCAGAGGCTCTGTCACGTTGACGCGATAGGCGGCAAGGTCCTCTTTCGTGATGAAGCCGCCGTTGGATTCGAAATCGGCGGCGATGGCATTGGCGATGTCACCTCTGTAAAAGGTGTCGGGGCCATCCGACGCGAGGCGCTCCAGCGTGCGTGCGAGGTCGGCCTGCACGAGCCGCTCACCGATGGCGAACAGGTTTCCATTCTTCGTGTAGATCGCTTTGGCGGCCGGCGTCGCCTGGATCCTCTGCGCATTGGGGACGACATCGGGGCCGTAGTCCGTCGTCCAGTAGCCGTGCATGAAGCCGCTGACGGGGATCCCGTCTCGAGCGAGTGGAATCGCGGGGGCAATGGCTTGCTCCCACGGAATCGTACCGAAGCGCGTGAGCGCCTCGAAAAGGCCGGCGACGGTCCCAGGGACGCCGACCGATTGGTAGCCGACGTCGTTCACCCATCCTTCCAGCACGTACCCGTAGCGGTCAGCCGCCTCGCGGATGAAGAGGTTCTCCCATTGGTCCTCGCGCGCGCGTCCGCCGGCTGTGGCGTAGAACTCGAGCAGGGCATCTCCTCGGTGCGGGCTGTGGACCAGCATCACGCCGCAACCGCCGATGCCGCACATCTGAGGGTCCATCACGCCCTGGACGAAAGCGCAGGTCACGGCGGCGTCGACAGCATTCCCCCCGCGCCGCAACACCTCAAGGCCCACCTCGGCGGCCTGCGGTTGCGGGGCGACGATGATGGCCATGAGAGTTAAGGATATGCGGCGCAGTCGACCGCTCAAGAAATGCACAACAACCGCGGCCCTGGCCGGGGCCCTCCCTCTCCCAACCACCGGATTTTGCCGGCCCTCCCCCTCCGGCACAACCTGGCATCGAAATCTATGCGAGCTGCGGGGAGGTCACAACCCAGCCTGTTAACGCTTGCAGGTCGCGCCGATCAGTCGAGCCCTGGCGAAGCCTCCAGCGTCTCAATCGGTATCGCGATCAGGAACGGTCCGTACAGAACGTCGAACTGCTCGCGCGAGATCAGGTCCCGCACCGCGAGCGCCAACGCCGCATTCCGCGCCGCCTCGAGCATCTCCATCTGGGCCCCCGTCACCGTGATCTCCTGCTGGATCGAGCCCCACTCCGCGGGCGAAAGCACTGTCAGGCGATCGATGAACCTCGCCACCAGCGTGCTGATGGGAAAACGCGGCTCACTCTCACTCAAGCAACCAACCGTGGCCACGGCCTTGTCGAAGGCGTGCCAGCATCAATCGGCGGGATATCACTTCTGGAGCATATCCAGGCACCGCTGCAGCAAAGTTGCAGAACTTTCGGCTGGCTACGGCCTGGCGCTAGGGCGCCACCTTCTGCGCCAACGCAAAGGCCCGAAGCGCCGCGGTGTGCGACCCGCTGCCCTGGATCACGTGCTCCAGCTGCCTTTCGGCTAGAGCCTCCCACCCCACATTGCCAGTCAGCCGGGCAAGGTGCGCAGTGATGCGCCACGCCTCCGCCCCCAGCACGTCGCCCGCCCGCTTGAGCACCTCTCCGATCCCCGTGGTGTCGATGCCGGCCCCGGACGTGGCCAAGACCTCTGCCTCGAGCAGCCTGGCCGCCACCGCCCGAACCGCGTCTCCCGACCGGTTGGAGTCCGCCAGCAGGTCTCTGGCCTCCGCCAGCGCCCGCTCGATCTGCCCCCCCGCCAGCTCCAGCCGCCCCTGCAGCAGCCGGCTGCGCCCTCTCACCTGCCACCGAAACGGATAAGGAGCGACCCGAGCACGAACCGCCTCGCCCGCATACCGCATCGCGGACCGCCTGCCCCCGGCGAGGAGCCGGCTCTCGCCCAAGCCGATCAAGCTTGCCTCCAGCTGCGGCCGCAGCTGGCCCGCCCGGGCCTCCTCCAGCTCCTTCAGGTTGATGGCGTCCGCCGCCTGCAGCTCACCCACGCTGACCAGGATCGCGGCGCGCAGGTTGTTCCCGTCCGGACCGACTTGAGCGACCTCCAAGGGGCCGCCGTCGACTGCCAGGCGGTCCAGCGCGGCCAGTGCCTGCGCTACCTCGCCCAGCATCATGTGTGCCCGCGCGAGTCCGAGCTCGCGGTGACGACTGATCAAGGGCTGGTCGATGTCATCTGTGCCGGCGGGCGCGAGACGCAGGAGCTCGAGCGCGTCGCGGGCGCGCCCCTGGTCGCACCTCAGGGCGGCCAGCCAGACTGCGGCCAGCGTGGTCAGGCCGCTCTCGTCGGCCAGCTTGCGGGCGTCCGAATACCGGCGCTCCGACTCCTCGAGCTGCCCATCAGCGTGCATCAACCGCCCGGCGATCACCAGGCAACGTGCTTTGGTGCCGGGATTGTCCGCGAGCGCGGCGCCCTCCTCGGCCAGTGTCAGCGCATAGCCGAACTCACCGAGGTAGTAGGCGCACCAGGCCGCCGTTTCCATGCCCGCGGCGCCGGCCCCACGGACTATGGCCGCGCGCGCATCCTCGGCCGCGCGCGCGAACTGCCCCATGGTGATCCGCACCTCAGAGCGAAGGAGCCGGCTGTCGGCGTTGTCATCGAGCTCGATCGCGTCGGTGAGGAGGCGCTCCGCCTCCGCATAGTCGCGGCGGCTGAAACAGGTGCGCGCCGCCACCATCAGCGTGGAGACGGCCTGCGTGACATCCCCACCCAGCTTCGCGTGATGCGCGACGCGGATCGCGTCGGGCGCCTGCCGCGACTCCATGAGTCGCGCCACTGTTCGATGGACGTGGGCTCGCCACGGCCCGGTGAGACCCGCCGCCAGGGCCTCGCGCACCAGCTCGTGATGGAAGGTGAAGGCGCCGGCCCCCTCGTCGAGGAACAGCGCTTTCACGCCGGCTTCGAGATGGGCGAAGAGGTCAACCGGATGAAGGTTCAGAACCTCCATCAGCAGATCAGGGTCGATCACGGGTCCGATGGCGGCCGCGGTGCGCAGCGTGCGCGCGGCTGGGCCAATCTGGTCGCATCGAGAGTCGACCGCCTGCCGGATGGTGGCGGGCAGGCCGCCATGCTGGTCGGTTACCGCCAGCTGGCGAAGGAACAACGGGTTGCCACCCGTCAGCGCATGAAGCTCTTCAGCTCGGCTGCTCCCGACGATGATCCGGGCGGCCGCGAGGTCCAGCGGACCCAGGGTGATGCGGTCGTCGATCCGGCTGGGCAGCTTGATGCTCAGCAGCTGGGTGACCACGATCAGAAGGGGCACGCCGGACGGACGCGCCCTTGCGAAGTCGACCCACGCGCGGGTGAGCTCCCCAGCCAGGTGAATATCATCGAGCACGATTGCCGCGGGCCCCGTCGATGCGATGTGGGCGAAGGTGCTGAGCATGACCTCGAACATTCGCCGGCGCACGCTTGCGTTGAGAGCTGGCGCAATGACGGCCGGTGCCGGCTCTGCACGCGGCGCGTCGAGCAACGCTCGATACGCCGGCTGCGGGCCGAACAGGGCCTGCGCTCGGCGCCGATCGCTCTCGACGAACTGGTCCAGGGCCGCCATCAACGGATGTAGCGGCACCATGCGGTCAAGTCCCGCGCAGCTGGCGAGCAGCACGGTGGTCCCTTCATTTCTTGCGCGGTTTGCCCAATGGGTGACGAGGCGGGTCTTGCCGATGCCGCTGTCACCCTCGACCAGCACGAGCCTGATGCCGCTGACCGCCACCTGGGAGAGCGCGGCATCGAGCAGCGCCAGCTCGGCATCACGGCCGGCCAGGCCGTTGCCCGCAGCATCTTCCGACGCAGGCAGCGTGATGCCGGCGTCGCGGCCATGGTTAGCCGCGACGGCGATGACTAGCCCTGGTATCGGCTTTCCCTGCAGGATCGCCTTGTGGACGGCGTCGGACGCCGGCGACGGATCGACGCCAAGGTCCTCACGCAAACGCTTGCGAGCGCGAGCGAATGTCGCGAGCGCGGTTCCAGGTTGGCCGCTGTGCGCCAAAGCCGCCATGAAAACCTGAAGCGCACCCTCGTCGTATGGATCGGCCGCCACCACCGCCTCGCTCATATCTCGCGCTGCCGAGAAGTCCCCGATCGCCAGCGCCGCGCGCGCGGCCGTGCGGCGCACATCGACGGCCAGCCTGGTTACGGCCGCCCGCTCTTCGTCCGCCCAGGGCGAATCCGGCTCGTCCGCCAGAAGCTCTCCACGCATGAGAGCGAGCGCGGCTTCCGCCGCGAGGCGTGCGCTTGCGTAGTTCTGCTGCGACAGCCTTCGAGCTGCTGCCGTGGCCAGGTGGTTGGCGACGTCCAGGTCGATCCAATCGGCGAGCAGCTGGTACCCGGCGTCGGACCGCGGCAGCCGCTCAGCTCCGATGACCGATCGCAGGCGGCTGACCAGCACCGAGATCTGCTGCGAGGGTCTCGCGGGCGGGCGCCCAGGCCACAAGCAGTCGATCAGACGCGGAACTGGGACCGGCTGGCCTCGTGCAACGGCAAGGACCTTGATCAGCGTGCGGGCCTTGCGACTTCCCAAAGCATGCTTGTCTACGCCGTGGATGTCCAGGGCGCCAAGCACACTTACCTTCAGCTCGCCGACTGTCCGCATCACGACTTTTCCGCTCGAATCCGCCCCTTTACGTATCTCGAACTGAGTCTAAACCGGTTGCTAAATGAACGCAAAGCCAAAATCGCCTCGCGCCTGCGTAACGAGTTTGCGGAACTCCCCGTTCAGTTGCAAGTGGGCAGCACAGAATGAGCTCGCTGCCGGTGCCAGCGCGCCGGTTGGCAGCAGCGGTGGCCATCATCGCGGCGGTGGCGGCGCCCAGCGTCCTCACCCTGTGGTTCTCGACCCCCTCCACCGCAGACATCCAGCAGCGAGTGCTCGCGGCGACTCAGGCCCACGGCGTCGTCCTGCTGGCCGAGGATGAGGTCCCGCCGCTCCTTGCCCAGGCGGTGGTGGCGACGGAGGACGAACGCTTCTACGAGCACCACGGGATCGACACCATCGGGCTCGGGCGGGCATTCCTTTATGACGCGACCCATTCGTGCTTTTGCCAGGGGGGCTCCACCATCACCGAGCAGCTGGTCAAAGACCTCTACCTGGGCGGGTCGGATGCGGGATACAACAAGATCGTCGATATCGCCATGGCGTACAAGGCCGAGCAGGTCATCGGCAAGAAGCTCATCCTGGCCGACTACCTCAGCGAGATCACCACCGGCCTCAATCGATACGGTGTTACCCAGGCGGCCTGCGACTACTTCCACGAGCCTCTCGGCAGCCTCACGATCGGGCAGTACGCATTGCTCGCCGGTGTGACGCAAGCCCCCTCGCTCTACGACCCGACCATCGACCCCGCCCTGGCCGCGGCACGCCGCAGCAGCGTCCTCGCCGCGATGCTGGCCGACAGGATCATCACGATGGACCAGGCGGCGGCGGCAAATAGGGAGCCGGTCCTAAACCCGGGTCCCGCCCCCGCGAGCTGCTGAAAGCGCCGCTACTCCAGCCAGACGATCGGGGACGTCGCGTCCAGCCCAAGGTTGCTGGTGATCTGGGCCGGCTTGGTCACCACCGGGGGGCCGGATGGCACCGGGCTCGGGCTCGGGGAGGGGCTGCTCGGGGTGACGCCCGGCGTCGGCGACGGGGTAACCGGCGAAGGGCTCGGGGTGGGCGGCGCGTAGGCAGCTTTCGGGAGGAACCACAGCTGGAAGCCGGCTCCGAGCACCGCCGGTGCGAGGTAGGCGATACCCGTGCCGTCAGGGGCCCAGGTGGGCTGCGCCACCAGCTGGCTGCTGACGACGACACGGCGCGGTCCCAGAGCCTTTCCGTTCCAGGACGCAAGCTCCAGGTAGGACACCTGCGTCCGGTGGGTGCAGATCATGGCCATAGTCTTTCCGTCGGGCGACAGCGAAGCCTGCGCGCAACCCTCGCTGGCACTGGTGAGCGGCCGTCCGTGAGTGGTGCCTGCCGGCGGGTAGCAAACCCGGCCGGCGACGGTCTGCTCCGGCACGCTGGTGAACCACAGCTGGCTCTCCAGGCCCGAGCAATCGGGTCCGTAGGAGTACTTCGTGTAGATCAGCCCAGTGCGAAGCGACAGGGGCTGAATGTCGCCACCCGTGTAATCGATGGCATTGCTCCACAGGCGCCCCTGGCTGATGTTGCCGCTGAGCGGTATCGACCAGATGGACATCGGGACGTCGAAGCCGAACTTGGGCTTGTCGTAGCTCATGAAGATGCTCTTCT
The DNA here is from genome assembly GCA_036569925.1 of Candidatus Dormiibacterota bacterium. GTDB lineage: Bacteria > Chloroflexota > Dormibacteria > Dormibacterales > Dormibacteraceae > Palsa-872. The sequence continues at coordinate 1,532 of DATCPU010000096.1, read as the reverse complement.
TGTTGTAGCTGAGGCGCGGATAGAAGGACCAATGCCGGGCGGAGGGGTCGTAATTGCGCGCCGCGGCGGTGTTGTGCGTGAGCTGCTTGAGGGGTTTGCCAAAGCGGTCGAGGATCCAGACGTCTGAGTACAGGAGCGTGCGCTTGACGGCCAGCAGCTTGCCACCTGGGTACGGCGCCAGCTGGGTCCAGCCCACACCCACCGGGGTGAGCTGATGGAAGCGACCCGCGCTGAAGCTGTAGATCGCCCCCGCCTGGGTCACGAACAGGGTTCCCGGCAAGTTCAAGGTGGTCGGGTGGGGCGTGGCTGAGGTGGGTAGCTGAGCCGGAGCCGCGACCCTGGATTGACGGGAGCCGAGGTACATGTACGTACCGACGCTCGAGACCACCATGAGGACCGCGATGCCGGCCGCGATCACGGCCCTGGAAATCACGGGAAGTACGTGTGCACCAGCGGCAGGATCGCGCCCCAATCTGGCAGCACGTAGCCGTCGGGGCACCCACACCCACGCGTGTAGGGCGGTAGAAGGACCACCTGCTGGATGTTCTTGCTGTCGATGCTGCCCGCGAGCGGCAGCAGCGTCGCAATGCGCGACAGCGACAGGTCGGTCTTGATCTGGCCCTTCATGGCCGCTGCCAGCAAAGGCACGTCCTCGGCCGAGATCTGCGCGGCCTTTGCCCGCAGAGCAAGCAGCACCACCTGTTGCCGAGCCGATCGGCCGAAGTCGCTCTGCAGGTCGTTGTGGCGAGACCTGACGTACTCAAGAGCGTGCGTACCGTCAAGGTGCTGCGGCCCAGCCATCACCGCGACTCGCAGGTAGCGATAAGGATTGCCGGGGCCTACGTCGTAAGGGTAAAAGTCGTCGAAGACCGGGGCTTGCGTGACGACATCGATTCCGCCGATGGCGTTGATAACGTTGACTAGCCCGGCCAGACCGATCCAGATGTACGCATCGATCTTGATGCCGAAGTTGTTCTCCACCGTGGCGATCGCAGCACCCGCCCCACCGAGCGCGTAGGCCCCATCAATCTTGCTGGTGCCGCCAGTCGACAGCGGGACCCACAGGTCCCGGGGGATCGACAGCATCGTGACCTTCTTCGCCGTGGGGTTGAAGCGAACGATGATCATCGACTGCGTCAGCACGCCCCCGAGAAACTTTGCGTCGTTGTCCGAGCCAAGCAGCAGAACCGTGAATGCGCCTGGAGGGTGCTGCGGGGCCGGCGTGCCCTTGCCGGTGATCGACGGCGATGGCGAGGGTGAGGGCACCACGACGACCTGGCTGGTCGCGTCGAAAGCCTCCTGGACGGCGGGCAGGAAGTACGCGAAACCGCCCGCCGCGCTGGACAGCGCTACGGCGATAACAGCCATTGAGAGAATGCGTAAAGGCCTTAGGCGCCCTTGCGAAGCACGGGCGCGGCGGCCCGGTCGATGGCCGAGCAGCACGGGCTCGCATTCTAGACCGAGCGGCGGCCCACCTTTGTAAAGGAGTTGTTAACGCCCCCCTCTCTCCCCATAAGGGGAGAGAGTGGCTC
>DATCPU010000095.1:0-5042 GCA_036569925.1 Candidatus Dormiibacterota bacterium | reverse complement strand
GCGGAGGTGCTTCACAGCGACCTCCTCAGCGTCGGTCTCTACGTTCTGCGCGCCGGTGGCACGGATGACCAGAAGCCACACAACGAAGACGAGGTCTACTACGTGGTCAGCGGCAGGGCGACGCTTCGGGTGGGCGATGACGATCATCCTGTGCAGCCGGGCACGATGCTCTTCGTGCCTGCACTCGCGGTGCACTTCTTTCACGAAATCAACGAGGAGCTCGTGCTGGTTGTGTTCTGGGCTCCGCCGGAGAAGTCCGTTCAACCCAAAAGGCGTCCTGGCAGCTGACCAGTCTTCGCAACTTGGTTGAGACGAGGCTCGGGCGCTTTGAGCGCATCGCCGCGCAGGCGCCGCGGGTCTCGGCAGCTGTGGCGATCGTGCTCCTGGAGGACGGCGAAGGCGAGGCGCGCATCCCTCTATGTCTGAGGCCTGAGGGGCTGGCGAGGCACCCTGGGCAGTTCGCGCTGCCGGGCGGCAAGCTCAACCCCGGCGAGGCGGCGGAGGCCGGAGCGCTGCGTGAGCTGCAGGAGGAGCTCGGCCTGGTTGCCGGCAGCGAATCAGTCCTTGGAGTGCTCGACGATTTCGACACGCAGTCCGGCTTCACCATCACGCCCGTCATCGTGTGGAGCAAGTCAGAAACCGCCGAGCTGCACCCATCCGCGGGCGAGGTGGCCGCGCTCTTTTTGCTTGAGCTCGGCGACTTGCAATCGGCGGTGAGAGGCGCGAAGCGGGGATCGTCGCGCGCGTTTTGCCTCGAGCTTCCCTGGGGTCCCGTCTACGCGCCGACCGCCGCGATGCTCTATCAGTTCAGCGAGGTCGCGCTCGACGGGCGCGCGACGCGGGTAAACGGCTTCTACCAGCCTCCCTTCGCGCGCCGCTGACGTGGCGCCGTTCGCGTACCCCGTTCGGGTATCGTTGGTTGCCGTGGGGATCGTTCTAACTCGCCGGCTCGCTCTGGACCTCGGTCGCTGCTCGTCAGCGATCTGTAGAGGCTGATCTAAACCGAGCCAGGCTTCCCGGCCGCGTCCGGATCCGTTTCTCGCCGACCTATCGGCATTGCCATCCATTAGAGGATTCCTTGGAGGTCCAACCACATGAGCGTTACTGAAGAGCTGCTTCGCAACAACGAGAGCTACGCGAAATCATTCACCAAGGGCGATCTGGCGCTGCCGCCGGCCAAGGGCGTCGCTGTGCTCGCCTGCATGGACGCACGTCTGGACGTGCATAAGATCCTTGGCTTGCATGAAGGTGAGGCGCATGTCATCCGCAACGCGGGCGGGGTGGCGACCGACGATGCGATCCGGTCCCTCACCATCTCGCAGCGGCTGCTTGGCACCACCGAGATCATCCTCATCCACCACACGGACTGCGGCATGGTCACGTTCAAAGACGACGACGTGAAGGCGAAAATCGAGAATGAGGTCGGCATCCGGCCCGCTTTCGCGCTCGAGGCCTTCCCCAGCGCTGAGGAAGACGTCAAGCAGTCGATCGCCCGCATCGAGGCCAGCCCGTTCATTCCCAACAAGAAGAACATTCGCGGCTTCGTCTACGACGTCAAGAGCGGCCGCCTGAACGAGGTTCGCGCCAAGGCCGGCGTTCACTAGAGCTCAGCTACGCGGGTGGGCGCTCATTTGCGGGCGCCCACATGTCCTAGGGTGAGCGTGTGGCGCACGCCGAGCGATACGGTCCCGGGGAGGAGCCGGCTCGATTCGAACCCGGGGACTTCATCCTGGCCCACCGGCACAATCCCATGGGCGGGCTGATCAGCTGGGGCGAGAGGCGCCGGTTCCGAGGAGCCGAGGCGAAATATGCGCACTGGACCCACTGCGCCACTGTCGTCACCGAAGACGGGGGGCTGGTGGAGGCCGAGAGCACCGGGGTCAAGCGCAGCCCCATCTCGCGCTACAAGGACGACGAATACCACCTGGTCCGCCTTGGGGCGGCATTTGTCCCGGCCGGTCGAAATCAGACAGTTGCTTACGCGGAGGCGCGGGTCGGCCAGGGCTTCGGCTACCTCGAGCTGTTCGGCGCCGCCCTGTTCCTCCTGTTCGGCTGGCGGCTCAGGCTCATGCGACGCGACCATCAGATCTGCTCTGGCCTGGTGGTAAGGGCTCTGCAGAAGGGCGGCGAGGTGCAAGATCTGGATCCCGACCTTTCGTTACCCGCCGACCTGGCGAAGATCTACGCCGTTCTGCCGTGAAACGAAAGCGGCCTGCGACGCGCAAGACGGAGCCTGGCTCGAATGGACCATCCGGCCCACCGTTCATGCAGCTCGACTACCTGTACGTGCCGAGCGCAGACGTCGCCAAAGACCTCGCGTACTTCACCGACGTGCTTGGCGGCGAGCTCGCTTTCGCAGTCGAGGGGATGGGTGCGAAGGTGGCGATGGTCCGTTTGTCCCAGGGCCCGCCGCACATCCTGCTGACCGACCATCTCCATGGCGACCACACCATCCTCATCTACAGGGTGGACAGGCTCGATTCGACGTTGGCCGAACTGAAACGGCGTGGTTGGAAAAAGGGGCAGACGCTGGAGATCCCGATGGGTCCGTGCTGCTCCTTCACCACTCCCGGCGGCCAGCGGATCGCCGTCTACGAGCTGAGCCGCCCGCAGGTGGCCGACCACTTCCTCGGCCGCCGAGATTTCTGATTCAAGCGACGCTGCTTTAATAACCGGGAAGAGCGCTGTGAAGGCCTATATGTTCGTCAACGCGTTGCATGGTCAGTCGCTGACCCTGACGAAAGCGATCAGGGACCTTCCTGGCGTCAACGCCGCGGACGCCATCACCGGCGACTACGACGTTGTGGCGACGATCGAAGCCCGCGACCTGGCCGAGCTTCGGGAGATCCTGGCCGGCGTCCAGGGCGTGGCCGGGGTGGTCAAGACGACCACCTGCATGGTGCTCGCAGACTGAACCCACGCTAGGCGCTTGTGGGTGAGCGACTGGACAAAAGGCAGCCGTACGAGGCACCATTAGCGGACGATGAGCTCGGATCGACGATCCGGCCAGCTGCTCCTTACCTAGGCGGGCACCCCGGTGGGTGCTCGCGAGACCTCCTGCGTCCGGTCGACCCAGGAGGTCTTTCATTTCTCCCGGATCCAACCAAAGCAGAGGAACCCCAATAACGATGAAGCGAATGCCAACCGAAAAATACCGGCCCTTTCCAACCGTCGACCTGCCGGACCGGCGCTGGCCGGAGGCCGTGATCACGGCTGCCCCGACGTGGTGCAGCGTCGACCTCCGGGACGGCAACCAGGCGCTGATCGACCCTATGGACGTCCATCGGAAGCGGCGGCTCTTCGAGTTGCTGGTCCAGATGGGCTTCAAGGAGATCGAGGTCGGATTCCCATCCTCCTCGCAGCCCGACTTCGACTTCGTGCGACTGCTTATCGACGACAAGCTCATCCCCGACGACGTGACGATCCAGGTGCTGACGCAGTCGCGGGACGAGCTGATCGAGCGCACGTTCGAGAGCGTCGCCGGGGCGCGCCGCGCCATCGTGCACCTTTACAACTCGACGTCTGCGTTGCAGCGCAGGGTGGTGTTCGGCCTCGACCGCGACGGGATTGTCGCCATGGCGGTGCGCGGCGCCGAGCTGATCAAGCGGCTGGCCTCGGACCAGAGAGGGACAGAGTTCGTCTTCGAATACTCGCCCGAGAGCTTCACCGGCACCGAGCTGGACTTTGCGAAGGAGATCTCCGAAGCGGTGATCGACGTCTGGCAGCCCACGGCGGAGCGCAAGATGATCCTCAATCTGCCCGCGACCGTCGAGATGAGCACGCCCAACATCTACGCGGACCAGATCGAGTGGTGCCACCGGAACATCAAGGCGCGCGAGGGCTTCATCCTGAGCGTCCATCCTCACAACGACCGCGGCTCCGCCGTTGCGGCCACCGAGCTTGCGTTGATGGCCGGCGCGGAACGTGTTGAAGGCACCCTTTTCGGCAACGGCGAGCGAACAGGCAACGTCGACCTGATCACTTTGGCGTTGAACCTGTTCAGCCAGGGCGTCGAGCCCGCGCTCGACATCACGAACATCGATGACCTTCGCCGCACCGTCGAGGCATGCAACCAGCTGCCTGTCCATCCCCGACATCCGTACGCGGGTGACCTCGTGTACACGGCTTTCTCTGGGTCGCATCAGGACGCGATCAAGAAGGGGATGGAGGCGCTTGCCGCATCGAAGAGCGAGGTGTGGGAGGTTCCGTACCTGCCGATCGACCCGCATGACGTCGGTCGAACATACGAGGCGATCATCAGGGTCAACAGCCAGTCAGGGAAGGGCGGTGTCGCCTACATCCTCAAGAACGACTACCACCTCGATCTCCCGCGCCGCCTGCAGATCGAGTTCATGAAGGTGATTCAGGGCATAACCGACACGACGGGAAAGGAGATCACCCCCGAGGAGATCTGGCGCGCTTTCGAGATCACGTACCTCGGGTCGAAGGCTTCGCTCGAGCTGATCGAGACCGATACCAGCGACCATGCAGGCACCGGATCGGACGGCACGAAGCTCGTGGCGGTGATCCGGGCCGGTGGCGAGCAGCGAACTATAGTCGGCACCGGAAACGGGCCGATCGCCGCGCTGACCGACGCGCTCGCGCGCGAATGCGGAATCAAGCTGCAGGTGGTCGACTATGTCGAGCATGCTGTGGGCGCCGGCTCGGACGCCGCGGCAGTCGCATTCGTCGAGGCCGCCGGCGAAACTGGCGCCGCGGTCTGGGGAGTGGGCCTGCACTCCAACATCCTTACCGCCTCGCTGCGGGCAGTCGTCAGCGCAGCCAACAGACTTCCAAAGAAAGCAGGAGGCGCTGCCGTTCAGTACGCCGGCAGCTCGAGCGAACCATCGAAGACAAGGAGAAAACCGTGAGCACCGCCGCCACCCGCCGCACCGTCGCGCTGGAGCAATCCAGTGGTAACTTCGCGCTGATCGACACGTTGAGGAAGTGGGGGATCACCTTCTTCTCCGGCGTGAACGGCGGCGGCCTTATCCACGTCGCCAAGCATCTCGAGCCCTTGCTCGGCCTGGAGCAGATCGGCT
>DATCPU010000094.1:0-4821 GCA_036569925.1 Candidatus Dormiibacterota bacterium | reverse complement strand
GGCCCGCGCCACCCAGCACTGCTGCCGCGATGATCGGGATGAGGTACGCGGCGCCGCTGGAGACGGCAAAGTTCTCCGAGTTCATCCCCGCGACCACGCCCGCGACGCCGCACAGGGCTCCGGTGAGAAGCCAGACCTGATCGATCACGCGTTGGGTCGGGATGCCGCAATTGCGGGCCAGGCTCGGGTTGGCCGCCGTGGCGCGCATCGCCTTCCCCAATCGCGTGTACCTCAGCAAGCCGTGGACGGCAAGCATCAGGATCGCGGCGACGAAGATGATCGCGATCTGTGCGGTCGTCAGGACCAGCCCGTTCCAGCGCAGCAGCGAGCCCTGGTCCACCTGGTACGAAACCGTGTCGAAACCAACGATCGGCAAGAGGATGTTGGCGAGAATCAGAGAGGCCGCCAGCGAAATGATCACCATGCCGATGAGGTTCGTGCCCTTACGTTGGAAAGGGGCGTACAGGAATCGGTTAAGCAGGAAGGACAGCACGGCGCCGCCCAGCGCGGCGGCGATCATTGAGGCCCAGACGCTTACGCCGGCCTGGTTCACGTAGAAAGCTACGTACGCGCAGACGATCATCACCTCGCCATAGGCGAGGTTGATCATGTTCGCGATCCCGAACTGCATGGTGAAGCCGACCGCGGCGATCGCGATCACAGAGGCGCTGATGAGTCCGAAGCCAAGCGCCGCTACATAAAGTTCCACGGCGCTTGGCTCCTGTGGCTAAGTGGTCGGGCTATGCTCCGCCGCCCGCGTCGATGATCGACTGGGTCTGGGTCTCCGACAGCGAGCCGAGGACCACCTCGTTGCCGTCCTTATCCATGGTGACCAGGTTGTAGCCCTGCTGCGAGTTGTTGTACTGGTTGAAGTTGTTCTCGCCGGCCGCGCCCACGTAGCGGATCGACTTGCCGGACTTGAGCGCGTCCACGCCCTCCTTGAAGGTGCTGACCACAGTGGCGCCGCTGACCCCGTTGGCGATATCGATGATCTTTGGGTTGTAGACAGTAGGATCGGCGCTGTTGGCGGCGACCATGGCCAGCGCGGTCATGACGATCCCGTCGTACAGGTGGACGGTGGGGCTCTTGCCCTTGTACGTGAGCGCGTTCGAGCCTCCGAACTTCGCGTCGGCGGCAGTCAGCTGGGTAACGAACTCGTCATAGCCTGATCCGGACAACGTGAGCTTGAGGTCCACCGCCTGGTAGTTGGCGAGAAAGTCGGTGAGCCCGATGGCATCCTTCACCTGCTTGAACCAGACCGGGTCGATGGTGGCCGAGGTGCCGATGAACGGGATCACCTTGCCGCCGTTCTGCTGCTTGAGCTCTTTCATGTATGTGCCGGCGGAGCCGATGGTTTCGGTGAGGATAACGTCAGGTTTTGTCAGCAACATCTTGGCGACCTCGGTCCGGTACGACGCGGCGCCGAGCTTGATGGCCTGGTTGATGGCGATCGTTACGCCCAGCTTCGTCAACGCAGCAACAGCGGGGCCGACGAACGTCTGCGAGCCGATGTCGTCGCCGAACACCAGCGCGACGCTCTTGTAGGGTGCGTGGCCCGGGCCGAAGAGGGCGCTGCCGATCATCGCGTAGGCATCGAACGAGTCTGCCGGGACGAGCCGGTGGAAGTACTTGGCGGTGGCCTTGTTGAACTCCGATTGGCCGGTCATGCAAAACATGGGAATGTGGGAGCGGTCGAGGATCGGGACCACTGTCGACGCCTCGTCGGACGTGCAGCCGACCACGCCCATGAGATTCGAGTTGCTCGCGATCATCGAGTTCGCGGCCGGCACTGCGTCGGCCGGCTCGCCTTTGGTGTCGAACTGCTTGCAGCTGACCTGGCGGCCGCCGATGCCACCGGCGCCGTTGATCGACAGGGACGCGGCGTAGCAGCCGGCAAGGTAGCGCGGCCCGAAGCTTGCGTCGGCGCCCGAAAAAGGCGCCAGGACCCCGACGAGCAGGGGACCGGAGCCTAGCCCGCCGCCGCTGGAGGTGCTTCCGCCACACGCGGCAAGTAGCACTAAGGTGGCTATGCTCGAGATCAATCCGAGTCGGTTGAAGCGGTGACTGACGCTTGGCTGAGTCTTGTTCACCTTTGCTCCTCGCTTTGGACAGCAGTTGGACAAACGATTGTCGACAATTCTATGCACAATCCAGCTGCGCTGCCGCATATTCTTACCGGCGAGGAAAGACGGAGGATGGCAACCACACCGCTGGCAGTCAGTGAGCCGCATGGCCCGTCAGCCGAAAAACAGGCGCGAGGCGGCGCGAGCACTTACGTGAAGCTACGCGAGGCGATAGTAGACGGCCGGTTCCAGCCCAACGAACGCCTCGTCGAGGCTGACCTCGCGCGCAGATTCGGCGCGGGTCGCACTGCGATCCGGGCGGCCCTGGTCAGGCTGGACCAGGAAGGACTCGTCGAGCGCCAGCCCAACCGAGGAGCCAGAGTGCGGCTCGTCTCCGACCGCGAGGCGCTGGAGATCGAAGAGGTGCGGGTGGCCCTCGAGCAGATGCTGGCCAGGCACGCCGCGACACGGATTACCGGCGCCGATGTCGAGCACCTGCGCCAGATTCTGGATGAGATGACCGCGCGGGTCGAGGCGGGCGATCCGCTCGGGTACTCGGAGCTCAACGCACGCTTCCACGAGATGATCTGGGCCATCGCAAACCAGGCGGTGGCCTCGACGCTGGTGGCCAACCTCAAATCGCAAAGCATCAGGTTTCAGTACCGCACCATCCTCCAACCCGGCCGGCCCGACCGCTCGCTGCGGGAGCACGTGGAGATCGTCGAAGCGCTCGCTTCGCGCGATCCGGACCGCAGCGAAGCAGCCATGAGGGAGCACTTGAGTCGCGTGGTCGAGACGCTCGAGCATGCGATCGCGCGCCACCACACGCGCTAACTTTCTCCGGAGTGCTCCGGATCCTCACAGTCGCCGGCCTCATCCTGCCGCTCTCGCTCGACACCTTCGTGCTCGGCACCGCCCTCGGCGCTGCCGGCCTCGCCAGGGAGAAGCGGTTGCGAATGAGCCTCATTCTCACCACTTTCGAAGCCGGCATGCCGGTCATCGGCTTCCTCGCCGGCGCGGGGCTTGGCGTGGCCGTCGGAGGACTGGCCAATTACTTCGCGGGCGGCGTCCTGGCTGCGGTCGGACTCTTGATGCTGCTGCGGAAAGATGACCAGGATGAGGAGCAGAAGGTGCGGCTCCTCGAGTCGGCGCGCGGCTGGGCCGCCGTGGTCCTGGGCCTCGGAATCAGCGTCGACGAGCTCGCCATCGGATTCGGTGTCGGGTTGCTGCGCCTGCCCTTCCTTCTATTGATAGTCCTGATCGCGGTACAGGCATTCATCGCGGCGCAGCTTGGGATGCGGATTGGGTCTCGAGTGGCGGACAACGCGCGCGAGACCGCCGGCCGGATCGCCGGCCTCCTGTTGATACTGGCGGCCCTCCTCCTGGTCGCCGAGCACATCGCCGGCCTCTAACCGCCCTTGCTCGTCCGCTCAAAAAAAGTTCCGGGCTGGTAAAGACTCAGCAGTTTCTCAGGCTTCTCCCACCAAAGTCACATTCGGTGACCTGATCGTGGCACCGTGCGCGCACGACTGATTTCCAATCTCTTGAAGCGACGCGTGCTCGCCGCATTGGTCCTGATCGTCGCCATCGTTGGCGCCACCGCCATTTACGTGCAGGCCGGCAAGGTGACAACCACCTACCGAACCTCGCCCGTGGTGTACGGCACCATCACCCAGACCATCGGCATGGCCGGCAACCTCGCCCCGGTAACCGAAGCCGACCTCAACTTTGCGGCCTCCGGCAACGTCCAGTCGGTTCACGCCACGGTTGGCATGACCGTCGTCAAGGGCGAGGAGCTGGCAGCGCAGGACGCGACCCTGCTGTCGGCGCAGCTCTCCCAGGCCAAGGCGAATCTCGCCTCCGCGCTCGCGAAACTGGCTCAGGACGAGGCAGGGCCGAGCGCTCAGAACCTGGCCCAGGCCCAGAACCCGGTGTCGCAAGCGCAGGTGTCAGTCAACAGCGCGACGACGAGCCTGGCCGACACCAAGGCGATCAACGCCCAATCGGTCGCGGCTGCCCAGAGCGTCGTCGACCAGGACAACCTGACCGTGGCCGCCGACTGCCCCTCGCTGCCGGCGTGCTCGCAGGACCAGGCCAAGCTGGCAACAGATCAGCAGACCCTTGCCTCGGTGAAGGTGAAGGCGCGGCAGAGTAACGACCAGGCCGCCGCCCAGCTCGCTTCAGCCAAGCAGCAGCTGGCGGCCGCCAAGAGCTCGCTCGCGGCCACACTGGCAAGCACCACCCCGCAGACGATCCAGATCGACGCTGCGCAGGTCCAGATCGCGCAGGTCAACGTGAACACGGCAAAGCACCAGCTGGCCGGCGCCGTGCTCAGCTCTCCAATCGACGGCATCGTCTCGCAGGTCAACATCCAGGCCGGCCAGGCGGTGACCGGCGCCGGCGCCACATACGCGATCGTCATCTATGCGCCGGGCGCCTACCAGGTGACCGGCACGGTGAGCGATGCCCAGGTCAACCTCGTCGCCGTAGGCGAGACGGTGCAGGTGACGCCCGCGGGGTCGACGCAGGCGCTGCTCGGCAAGGTCACGGCGATCTCGCCCGCGGCGACAGTCACCTCCGGGGTCGCGACGTTCGGCGTGACCGCGCAGCTGACCGACACCAGCAACTCGATCAAGCCCGGCATCTCCGCCACCGCGAGCATCGTCGTCAAGCAGGTCGTCCACGTGCTGACCGTGCCGACCAGCGCGGTCCACACGACGGCCGCCGGCAGCACAGTGCAGGTCCTCGTCAACGGCTC
>DATCPU010000093.1:0-2288 GCA_036569925.1 Candidatus Dormiibacterota bacterium | reverse complement strand
GGACTAGCTTGGTCAGCATTGGCCGTCGTCTTCGTCGGCGGGGCGGTCTACTCGAGCTTCCTCGCGCTGCGCGACGCGCCGGTCGGCCCCCCCGGACACGGCGCCGAGCTGCGGACTTTCATACCGATCCTGCGCGGCAAGCCTGTCCTCTACGCAGGCCAGGACCGCTACGCGCCGTACGAGCTGATGGGCGCCGACACGCACGTGCCGCTGGTCGAGTTCCCCGATCCCGGCGTCGCCGAGAACCCGGAGAAGCCGTTCGACACCGGCGACGCCTACAGCCCGATCGACTTCGACTCCTTCTCACGCGGCACGCTTAATGGCTTCCCCTACGTGATCACCGGCCGCGCCGCCTGGAACAGCCAGGCTCCGCCCGGCTTCAAGCGCATCGCCGCGACGCCCTCCTTCCTGCTCTGGGAAAGGACCCACGATGTGCCCGAAAACCGCCACGTCCTGCTGGAGGGAACCAACGCCGGCGCCCGCGCAGGCTGCGTCTCGCCCGAGATCCGCATCCTCCTCGCCAACCGGGGGCGCGCCTCGCTTTTCCCCGGCGTCGCGATCGCCCCCAAGGCTCGCTGGGAGGAAGGCAGCCAGCTGCATACCGGCGAGAGCACCGCGCAGACGCTCGCGCTGCCGGCGGGTCGCTGGCGACTCTCCATGCAGTACTTCTCGCCCTTCGCGCTGACCCTGTCGGCACCCGGCTTCGAACGCAAGCTGGAGCCCGCCCTGGACGGGCAGCGGCCCAACACGATCAGCCTCGCCAACGACGGCCAGTTCTGGCCGGCGGGCGTCTACGAGAGCCACGGGGGCCGGGTGCGCTTTGGAATCGCTGCCGCCGAGCCCAGCTTCCTGCAGCGCCTCAGCGGCTACAACGACGTCGCCTACGTCGGCAATCTGGTCGCGGTCCGTGCCGGCAAGCGCCGCATCGTGCCGCTCAGTGCCGCCTGCAATCAGTGGATCGACTGGTACGAATCCGAAGCGTCGCCCTAAGAAAGGCTCTAAGCAGCTTTAGCTGCCATGCGCTCGGGTGAAACGCGGACTACGTCCCATATCCAACCTGCCTTCTCCATCAGGTCGATGGCAACCGCCGAGAGGTCGACCTGCCAGCGGCCGAGGCCGTGGACGGCGGAGGTCGGGAAGGCATGGTGGTTGTTGTGCCAGGCCTCTCCCAAAGTCGGGATCGCGATCAGGGCGAGGTTGCGCGACTCGTCGGTCGTCTCGAAGTCGCGGTTGCCGAAGACGTGGCAGAGCGAGTTGATGCTGTAGGTGAAGTGATGCAGGACGAAAACACGAACCAGGCCACCCCAGAGCAGGCCGGTGAGCGCCGCGAAGAGGGTGCCGCCGATCACCCAGCCGAGCGCAAACGGGACGAGGAGGCCGAGGATCGCCCAGTAGATGAAGGTGCGGTCGATCCAGTTGATCGTCGGGTCTTTGATCAGGTCGGGCGCGAAGCGCTCCTTGTTGCCGCGCTGGGTGTGGATGAAAAGCCAGCCCATGTGAGCGTGGAAGAGACCGCGCATGGCACCGCTCCAGCCGTGACCGTGGTCGACGTGCGGACTGTGCGGATCCCCCTCTTCGTCGGAGAAAGCGTGATGCTTGCGATGGTCGGCGACCCAAGAGATCACCGGCCCCTCGATCGCCGCCGAGCCGAGGATCGCGAGCAGCCCGTGCAGCCAGCGCTTCGCTTTGAAGCTGCGGTGGGTGAGGTGGCGGTGGAAGCCGACAGTGATGCCGAGCCCAGTCAGCACGTACATGCAGACGAAGAGGAAGACGTCGCTCCAGTGCAGCGCCTCGCCCCAGACCTGCCAGCCGGCGAAGCCGAGGGCGACGAACGGCACCAGGGTGACGAGGCCGGTGATGATTCGGTCACGGGTCTCGTTGGCGACCGGCTGGATATCGGATGGAAGAGGTCCTGCCACGCGCATCGATCATACGGAAGCCGCGGCATCGTCCCCGATAGGGTTTCGATGATGGCTTTCGCAAGCACCGCGACGCTGCGCCGAGAGATCGACGCCCGCATCCCGGAGCGCCCCTTCACGGTCGAGTTCTGGGACGGGACCAAGCTGCCTGCCACCAACGGCGACGGCCCCACCTTCTTCATTCGCTCGCCGCAAGCGGCCGCGCACGCCCTACGGGCGCCGGGTCAGCTTGGCCTCGGCCGCGCCTATGTCAGCGGCGCGATCGAGGTCGACGACATGGACGCGGTGATCGAGGTGCTCGACAGATGGCAGCCACCAACGCTGGATCGCGGCGACATTGCGCGGCTGGCGCTCGGCGCGGTGCGCGCG
>DATCPU010000092.1:0-16063 GCA_036569925.1 Candidatus Dormiibacterota bacterium | reverse complement strand
CGACCCTGCCGTGAACAAGCGCCTCGACGCGCTGTCCGCGATTTCCGACGAAGAGAAGGAGCCCAAGGTCATCGTTTCGTCGCGACGCGCGGCCGTGCGCATGACGATCTCGCCGTCGGAGCTGGCCGAAGGCACGTTGGTGTTGGTTCCCGGCCAAGGCCCCGATCCCGTCGCTGTCGCGGGACGCCTGGTCGAGCTCGGTTACTCGCGAGAGGCACTTGTAGACAACCGCGGACAGTTCTCGGTCCGGGGCGGCATCCTGGATGTGTTCCCGGCGGCGGCCGACTCGCCCGTCCGGGCCGAATGGTCCGGGGACCTGGTCGAGACGCTGCGGCTGTTCGACCCTGAGAACCAGCGCTCCGTGATGGCGGTCCCAAGTGTTTCAATACGCGCCGGCCGCGAGCTGCTGCTGGGCGTCCGGCGTGGCTCGGCGGCGGTGACCCGCTTGCTTGGCGCAGTCTCGCTGGACACCCTGCGCGAGGACGTCCGCGATACCTGGGACGATGAGCTGGTCAGGCTCGGGTCAGGCGCTGTGTTCCCCGGAATCGAGTTTTACGCCGGCTATGTCGATCCATCGCGGCCCTCACTGTTCGATCACCTGCCGGCCGACGTCGTGGTTCTGGATTTCGAGGCCGACCGGCAGCTTGCTGACGCTCGGTCGCTGGTCGATGAGACCGAGATGTTGGCGGCGGCTGAGGCCGGCGGAGGCGAGCTGCCTCGCGGATTCACGCTGCCGATGGTGCCGCCGGAGCGCCTTGAACCACGGCCGAGCTGGCATCGCCTGCGGGTGACCGCCGGCGAGGCAGATGGTGCGATCGACCTCGGTTGGCTGCCGGCCGAGCCGTTTGTCGGACGGCCGCGCGCACTGGCCGATGCCGTCGCCCTTGCCGATTCCGCCACCGTGGTCATGGCCACGGAGCAGGACGAACGCCTGGCTGCGCTGCTTGACGAAAGCAAGGTGAAGGTTCGACCCGCGGACGTTGACCTCGACCTCGACGTCGAGCTGAAGCCTGCGTTCTTTCGGGCAGACGTCGACATCACGGCCGGATGTACGCAGCCGGCGATCGGCTTCCGTATCTCCACCGATGCCGAGCTGTTCGGCCGGCTTCGGCGGCCAGGCGGGCGCGGCCACCGGCAAGCAGCAACCCGAGCCCAGGATCTGACGCGAGAGTTCACGCTGGACTTCGTCCCCGAGGAGCTGGTGGTGCACGTCGACCACGGAATTGCCCGCTTCAAGGGGATGCGCCTGATCGAAACGGACGGGGCCCATCGCGAATACCTGGAGCTCGAATACGCGGAGGGCGACCGGCTCTTTGTGCCGGTCGAGAACCTGGATCGCGTTCAGAAGTACCTCGGCGGCGAGGGCCAGCCCACGCTCCACCGCCTGGGGACTGGCGACTGGGCGCGGGCGAGGGGGCGCGCGAAGAAGGTCGTCCAGGACGTGGCCGATGACCTGCTCCGGATCTATTCGCTGCGAGAGGCGAGGCCGGGAATCGCGTTCGCGCCGGACACCGCATGGCAGCAGGAGCTCGAAGCCTCCTTTCCTTATGAAGAGACGCCAGACCAGGTGGCGGCGCTGGCCGAGATCAAGGCCGATATGGAGTCGGACAAGCCGATGGACCGGCTCCTTTGCGGCGACGTCGGCTTCGGCAAGACCGAGCTTGCGCTGCGCGCGGCCTTCAAAGCGGCGATGAGCGGCAAGCAGGTGGCTCTGCTGGCGCCGACCACGGTCTTGGCCCAGCAGCACTTCCACGTGTTTCGGGAAAGGCTCAGCAAGTTTCCTGTCTCAGTCGAGATGTTGTCGCGATTTGTCGACGATGAGACGCAGGCGCAGACCATCGAAGGTTTGAAAGCCGGCCAGGTCGACATTGTTGTGGGTACCCATCGACTGTTGCAGCGGGACGTGCGCTTCAAGCGACTCGGGTTGCTGATAGTCGACGAGGAGCACCGGTTTGGCGTCATGCAGAAGGAGCGGTTGAAGAAGCTGCGCACGCAGCTAGACGTGCTGTCTCTTTCCGCCACTCCGATTCCGCGAACGCTCCACATGGCCGTCGGAGGCATCCGCGACATGAGCGTGATCCAGACGCCGCCGGAGGAGCGGCAGCCGATAAAAACGTACGTCACCGCCGATGAGGATGGCCTCATCAAGGAGGCGATCACGCGCGAGCTCCAGCGTGGCGGCCAGGTGTACTTCGTCCACAACCGAGTTCGCACAATCGAGAAGGCCGCCGACCGCGTTCGCGAGCTCGTGCCAAGCGCGCGGGTGACCGTCGGCCACGGACAGATGCAGGAGGATCAGCTGGCGGAGGTGATGGTCGCCTTCGAGTCGGCGAAGTTCGACGTTCTCGTCTGCACGACGATCATCGAATCCGGACTCGATATTCCAAACGTGAACACGATCATCATCGAGCGCTCGGACAGATTCGGGCTCGCCCAGCTGTATCAGCTGCGGGGCCGTGTCGGGCGTTCGGGCAGGCGGGCCTATGCCTATTTCCTGTACGACCCACGGCGCTCGCTGACCGAACGCGCAGACAAGCGGCTCGACGTGATGTCGGGTCTGCACGAGCTCGGACAGGGTTTCAAGATTGCGCTCCGCGATCTCGAGATCCGTGGCGCAGGAAATCTGCTCGGTACCGAACAGCACGGTGCGATCGCGGCGGTCGGCTTCGAGATGTACCTCCAGATGCTGCAGAGCGCCGTGACGAAGATGCGGTCAGGATCGGAGGACACGGCTGTCGGCGACGTGCTGTCGACGACGGAGATGAACCTGGATCTGCCGCTCGACCACTTCATACCCCGCTCGTACATTCGCGACGAGAAGCTTCGACTTGGCGCGTACCGGCAGCTTGCCGGCACCGAAGACGAAGAAGAGCTGGAAGCGGTGCTGCGGTCTCTCGAAGATCGATATGGCCCCGGACCGGCGCAGCTCAACAACCTGGCGTATTCGCTGCGGATCAAATTGAAAGGGCAGCGCCTCGGGCTCCGGGGAGTGGTCGCGGAAGGCCACGACATAGTGATTCGAGTCGATCCCGAACGCTATCTGGACATCGAAGAGCTGACACGTCGGATGGCCGGCCGCATTGCCGTCGCGCCGAATCGGCTCAAGCTGCGACGCCAGGGCGAGGGTTGGCAGCGTGACCTCGTCACTTTGCTTGATGAGATGGCGGCGCTTTATGAGTCGGGCAGGGCCGCGGCCGCGATGCCAGGGCGCTGAGGTTCCATGCCAGAATCACGACCGGTGCCAGACTCAGAGGAACGGCAGTTTTCGCCCGGAGTCAGCGCGATATTCGAGGTCGTGGCACGGCTTCGCGCGCCCGACGGCTGTCCCTGGGATCGCGAGCAAACTCACGAGTCGCTTCGACCGTACCTTCTGGAGGAGACGTACGAGCTGCTCGAGGCCATCGACTCTGGCGATGACGCCAAGATAAAGGAGGAGCTCGGCGATCTTCTCCTGCAGGTGGCGATGCATGCTGAGATCGCCGCGACGGAATCCCGCTTCGATGCGGCCGAGGTGTCGGAGGCGGTCGCCGCCAAGATGGTGGCTCGGCACCCGCATGTGTTCGGGTCGACCAAGGTGGCCAATGCGGACGATGTGCTGCGTAACTGGGAGCACCAGAAGGTGGATGAGGCGCGCAAGGCAGGGCGCGAGGACGAGTCTGTCGTCGACCGGGTTCCCGTCACTCTGCCTGCATTGGCGTGGACTCTGGGTCTGCAGAAACGCGCAGCGCGGGTCGGCTTCGATTTCGCTTCTTCCCTCGACACCGCCGAAGCGGTCGCGGAAGAGGCGCGCGAGCTGTCGGGCGCCGCTGACACGCGCCAGACATTTGATGAGATGGGCGACCTCCTGTTTGCAGTCGTTTCGCTTGCCCGCCGGCTGAAGGTCAACCCCGAAGATGCTTTGCGGGTCGCAGGTCAGCGATTCCGCGACCGCTTTGCGCAGACCGAGGCGGGCCTTCGGCGGGACGGAGTGAAGTTCGGTGAGCTGGACAGCGACGAGCAGCTGAGGCGCTGGAACGAGAGCAAATAGGCGCACCACCTCAAGGGGGGCGTTTGTTATAGTCGGCACTCGCCGACGCGGATTTCCACTAACGACGCAGCATGAGACACAGCAAAGCAACAGTTGCCGCGGGCAGCGTCCGCACCAGCGGGCGTGGAGTTCGTCGCACCATCATCGTTGCGGTGGTTGCGGTGATCGCACTGTGGACCGCGTACGCATTTGCGCAGGAGGCGTACATCGGCCACAAGCTCAGCCAGCAGGTGGCCGACCTGCATAGCCAGAACGCCCGTCTCGCTGCGGAGAACAAGGGTTACCACAAGGACGTTCAGTCGCTGACCTCTGGCGCCGCCAATGAAGAGGAGGCGCGCCAAAACGGATTTGCCCGGAAAGGCGAAAAGGTATATCTGATCTCCGATCCTCCGTCGCCCACGCCGGTGGCGCCTGCTGCCACACCGGCGCCCTGAGCCGCCAGTTTCGGGGGCCCGCAGGGCCGGCGGTATAATTCACGACGCGGAGTGGAGCAGCGGCAGCTCGTCGGGCTCATAACCCGAAGGTCGTCGGTTCGAATCCGACCTCCGCAACTTAACTCGAATCCATCCCGAGCCGGGTCCCCCGGCTCTTTTCGTCATTTGGAGAGCCGTGAACAAGAGGAAGCGGGTGGCGCTGGCAAAGCGCCGGACCAAGAAGCGGAAGCTGAAGGCTCGAGCGCAAGCCGCGCGATAGGATTTCGTGCTGGAGCGCGCCTGTGCGCGCGCCGGCGTCCCGCGGTGCCGTAGCTCAGGTGGTAGAGCGCGCGACTCATAATCGCGTTGTCGCTGGTTCGAGTCCAGCCGGCACCACCATGCTGCCAATCAACGCTGACGAACCGCTCCTCCTCGCTCTGCGCGGATCGGATTTGCTCCGACCGGGCGACCGAGTGCTGGTGGCCGCATCCGGAGGTCCTGACTCAACCGCCTTGCTCGTGGCCGCGCAAGAGATCGGACTCGATGTGGTCGCCGCACACTACGACCACGCGCTCCAAGTTGGCTCCCAAGCCTCGGCCGAACATGTCGCAATGCTGTGCGGCCGGCGCGGCATTGAGCTCATCACCGAGCGACGCACCTCGCCGCTGGCCAAGGGCTCGGTGCAGGCAGCTGCGCGCGGCCTTCGGTACGAGTTTCTGGAACGCGCGCGGACCGATGTGCACGCTGACGTTGTCGCCCTCGCGCACACCGCCGACGATGTGATCGAAGGCGTCGTGCTGCACCTCATGCGTGGGTGCGGGCTCGCCGGACTTCGCGGCATGCCCGCGAAACGCGGAATCTTCATCCGCCCGATCCTGTCGGCCTGGCGGGCCGAAGTTGTCGAATTTCTGAGCCGCCGGGGGATCCTGGCGCTCGAAGACCCTGCCAATTCGAACACCGCATATGCCCGAGTCCGTGTCCGGCGCGAGATCATGCCTGCCCTGGAGCGTGACAGGCCAGGCCTCATGCGCCGCTTTTACGCGGTGGCGCAGCGTGCCGCGGCGCTCCAGGAATCCATCGCGACGGAGGCCGCCGCGGCCCTTGAGGCTGGCGCGTTGAGGCGCGCTGCGGTCGCCGCGTCGCCCGAGCCGGTGGCGGCGGAGCTGATGAGAATGCTGTACGCGCGGGCGGGTGGCCCGCAGCCCGCGCTGTCTCGCGTCCACCTGAAGTCGATGCTGCGACTGGCCCAGCCTGGCCCGGGTGGTCGGGGGGTGGATTTACCCGGAGGTTTGCGGTTGCGTATCGTGGGGGAAACCATGGAGATCGTGGCGACCCAGGCTGCGTCCGAGCGTCGAAACCGACAGGGCGCGCGCCTCGAGGTCACGCGGTGCCTGGGCTGCGCGGATGAGAACGCCGCCCACTTCAAGACAGGCACCGACGTGCAACTGGGCTTTCGCCGTCCGGGCTTGACGATGCGCCCTCGAGGCGGGCGAGGCACTCGCAAGCTCCAGGACATCTTTGTTGACGCGCGCGTGCCGCGTGAGGAGCGCGACACGTGGCCATTGGTGTTCGCTGCCGGCAGGCTGGCATGGGTGCCTGGGGTCGCCATCGATTCGGAGCTGGCTACATCTCGTGCTTCCATCGGTCAGCATGTATCCGTGGTGCCGTATCCCTTTAGTCAGATGTCAAGAATTGCTGTGCTAAAATCGCCGCCCAGCCACTCAGGAGAGCCCACTTGAGCCGCTTCCCCCGATCCAGCCTGTTTTATTTCGCACTGGTCGTACTGCTCGGCCTGGTGTTCTGGTTCACGTGGCAATCGCTTCAGGGCAACTCGAGCTCCAGCGACTGGCACTACTCGACACTGATCAGCCAGGCTGACAACCACCAGGTCAAATCGCTCGAGATCAACGGCACGGATGGAGTCGCCATCGGTGTGGACGGCAAGAAACACAACGTGGTCCTGCCCGATACAACCGGCAGCACCGCGGCGTGGCTCACCCAGCTCCAGACGGACCAGGTCGACGTCTCCTTCGATAAGAGCAACGGCGGCAATTACCTGCTCAGCGTTCTGCTCCCGAACATCATCCTGGTCATCCTCATAGGGGCATTCATGTGGTGGGTGCTGCGCCAAACCCAGAGTGGTAATAACCAGGCGATGTCCTTCGGACGTTCTCGCGCGCGGCTCATCGCGGGCGACAAGCCGGCGATCACGTTTGCCGACGTCGCCGGTGTCGAGGAGGCCAAGCAGGAGCTCACGGAGATCGTGGAGTTCCTCAAATATCCCGAGAAGTTCGTGGCGCTGGGCGCACGCATCCCGAAGGGCGTGCTGCTGGTGGGCCCGCCCGGAACCGGCAAGACACTGCTCAGCAAAGCGGTGGCGGGCGAGGCCGGCGTGCCTTTCTACTCGATCTCGGGCTCCGAGTTCGTCGAGATGTTCGTCGGTGTCGGCGCGAGCCGTGTCCGCGACCTGTTCGACCAGGCCAAGAAGAACTCGCCCTGCATCGTCTTCGTCGACGAGATCGACGCCGTCGGGCGCCAGCGTGGCGCCGGCCTTGGCGGCGGCCACGACGAGCGCGAGCAGACCCTCAACCAGCTGCTGGTGGAGATGGACGGTTTCGACACCAACACCCACGTCATCGTGATCGCGGCGACCAACCGTCCGGACGTGCTCGACCCGGCCCTGCTGCGACCCGGCCGTTTCGACCGGCACGTCACCCTGGACCGGCCTGACATCAAGGGCCGCCGCGCGATCCTCGACGTTCATGCCAGGAACAAGCCGCTCGATTCCACAGTCGACCTCGACGTGCTGGCACGCCAGACGCCTGGGTTCAGCGGCGCCGACCTGTCCAACCTCATCAACGAGGCCGCGATCCTTGCCGCGCGCGCCAACAAGAAGACGATCGGCATGGAGGAGCTCGAGGAAGCGATCGCCCGCGTGATCGCCGGCCCTGAGCGCAAGAGCCGCCGCATCTCCGACCACGAAAAAGAGGTCATCGCCTACCACGAGACCGGTCACGCCCTCGTCATGAAGGCGCTTCCACACACGAACCCCGTGCACAAGGTCTCGATCATCTCGCGAGGCATGGCGTTGGGCTGGACGCTCAGCCTGCCCGAAGAGGACAAGTACCTAATCTCTCGTGCTGAGCTGATGGACGAGATCGCCGGCATCATGGGCGGCCGGGTGGCCGAGGAGCTCGTTTTCGGCGACATCACCTCAGGCGCTGAGAACGACATCCAGAAGGCCACCCAGATGGCCCGCCGGATGGTGACGCAGTGGGGCATGTCCGAAAAGCTGGGCAATGTCGCCATGGGGCACCGGGAAGAGCTCGTGTTCCTCGGCCGCGACCTCGGCGAGCAGCGCAACTACTCGGAAGAGGTGGCTGCGGTCATCGACGAGGAGATCCGCAGCATCGTCGACCACGGCTATCAGACGGCCAAGACCATCCTCTCCGGGCAGCGGGACAAGATGGACGCGGTGGTCGAGCGCCTAAAGATCGTCGAGACGTTGGACGCCAAAGAGCTCGACGAGATCTTGAACCGGCAAGCGCCAGAGGCCCCCGCCGCAGCGTCCTCGACCGCCAGCTAAGACGCCAGCGCCCCCGCGGCTCATCGTCGCGGGCCGGGGCAACCTGGGTCGCAGCCTGGCCGGAGGGCTTCGCGTGGCAGGTCACCAGGTGCGCCTGGTAAGCGCACGCACAGGGCTTCCGGCGCTGCTCCGCCGATCCGCAGCATCGGGACGAACCGTGGTTTTCCTCACCGTGCCGGATGACGCCGTCGCGGAGGTGGCCTCGACGCTGGCTTCACTGGGCGTTCCGAGCCAGGTCGCCTTCGTCCATGCAAGCGGCGCGCTCGGGCTCGATGCCCTGGCGCCACTTGGCCTGCGCCACGCGGTGGGCTCCTTTCACCCCTTGCGTTCGTTTCCCCGGCCCGGTCCGCCGGAGGCGTTTCGCGGCATCGTGATCGGCGTGGATGCCAGCACGGAGTCGCTGAGACGTGCCTTGAACGGCCTGGCGCGCGACCTGGGGGCCACGCCGAAGAAGGTCGAGGATGCGCAGCGGGCCATCTACCACGCGGCAGCGGTCTTCGCGTCCAACTATGTCGTTACCCTGCTCGCCGAGGCGATACGCCTGTTGGAGCAGTCGGGCTGGACGGAAAAGGAAGCGATCCAGGGCCTGGTGCCCCTGGCCGAGGGTGCGGTCGCCAACGTTCGCGAGCGGGGCCCGGTCCTAGCGCTCACAGGTCCGATCAGACGAGGCGATGGCGAGACCGTCAAGCGGCATCTGATTGCGCTGGCCCAGATCGAAACCCGCGCCCAACCGGCCGGCAAGGGGCGAGAAAGCGACCTTTACCGTATGCTCGGCAAAGCCGCGCTCGAGATCGCCGAACATGCCGGCCTGAAGCCGGCGGCGGCCGAGCGGACGAGAAGGGCGCTGACCCGAGAAGCGGCAGCGACCCGAAGGAGATCTCGTAAATGACAACGATCCTGGACGTTCAGAGATTCAAGGATGAAGGCCGTCGCTTTGCGATGCTCACGGCCTACGACTACCTCAGCGCACAGATTCTCGACGAGGCCGGAATCCCCATCCTCCTGGTCGGCGACAGTCTCGGAATGGTGGTGCTTGGCTACCCGACCACCCTCCCCGTAACCCTCGACGAGATGATCCACCACGCCAAAGCCGTCTCTCGCGGCTCGAGGCAGGCCCTGCTAGTGGGCGACATGCCGTTCATGTCGTACCACGCGTCGGTTGAGCAGGCGATCACGAGCGCCGGGCGCTTCCTGCAGGACGGCGGCATGCACGCCGTGAAGCTCGAAGGCGGCGGCCGGATCGTTGAGATCACTCGACGCCTGACCGGGATGGGGATACCGGTGATGGGCCACCTGGGGCTCACCCCGCAGTTCGTGCACCAGATGGGCGGGTTCAAGGTCCAGGGCAAGAGCGAGTCCCAGTCGGCGCGAATCCTCGCGGACGCAAAGGACCTGGAAGAGGCCGGTGCGTTCAGCCTGGTGCTCGAGGGTGTGCCGAACGCGGTGGCCACACGAGTCACTCGAGCGGTCCGCATCCCGACGATCGGGATCGGCGCCGGGCCGGGGACCGACGGCCAGGTCCTCGTGCTTCACGACATGCTTGGCATGACGACCGGTAAGCCGCCCAAGTTCGTCAAGCGCTACGCCAACCTGGCTGAAGACATCGGCAGGGCCGCCCGGCAATATGCGCAAGAGGTCGGCGCGGGCACCTTCCCCGGCCCCGAGCACTCGTACTCGGCCAATGGGTCCGGCACCGCGCCGAAGGCAGCGCCGGAGAAAGAGCCTCGAGAAGAGGTGAGGTACGGGGCTGGCTAGCGCGCCCATCGTCATCGACATCCCGGCGGCGATGCTGGCGACCTCACGCGCATGGCGGCAGGAGGGGCTCACCATTGGCCTGGTCCCGACGATGGGTGCCTTGCACGCCGGTCATATGAGCCTGGTCGAGCGAGCCTGCAAAGAGAGCTCGAGGGTCGTCGTCAGCATCTTCGTGAACCCGATCCAGTTCGGCCCCAACGAAGACCTCGCCCGTTATCCAACCAGCCCTGAGCGGGACCTGGCACAGCTGCAGCAGGCGGGAGTGGCTGCTATCTATGCCCCATCGGCTGCCGTCATGTACCCGCCCGGGGCGACGACGCGAGTCAAGGTGTTTGGAATCGGGGATACGCTCGAGGGCGCAGCCCGACCTGGGCATTTTGAGGGGGTCTCGACGGTGGTCACCAAGCTGTTCACCGCCACTGAGCCCCACCACGCCTATTTCGGGCAGAAAGACGCCCAGCAGGTGGCGGTGGTCAAGCGGCTCGCCCAGGACCTCGATACCGGCGTCAAGATCGTCGCCTGCAGGACCGTTCGCGACGCCGACGGGCTGGCCCTGAGCTCGCGAAACGCCTACCTCGGGCCTGATGAGCGGCAGTCCGCTTCATGTCTGAGCTTCGCTCTCGACCGCGCCGCAAGGGCGTACAAGACGGGCGCCCGCGACCTCAAGGAGCTCAAGAAGGGGATCCTCGAGGTTCTTCAGGCCGAACCGCTGGCCAAGATCGAATACCTGGAGCTCGTCGACCCAGACACCTTCATCGCTCCGGGGACGCTAGCGGTTATGGCCGTGTGGATCGGAAAAACCCGCCTGATCGACAACGCCGACCTGGCCGCGCCTTTTCCTGGATAAATCGATTTTCTGCGGTACAATTGCGGTTCGTTACTGGCGGAGGCCGATCTGACGACCAACACCACACCAATAAACCTTAGGGGGAATGCGCTTTGTCCAATGAGTCCGGTGCTGTCCTGACCTCAGAAGAGGAGGCCACCGAACGAGACTCATCCAACCCGATGACGATGGAGGACTACCTCCATTACGAATCGGAGGCCTTCAAGACTCCCAACCACGGAGACATCGTGGATGGAATCGTAGTTCGCGTCGACGCTGATGAGGTCCTGGTCGACATCGGTGCCAAGGCCGAGGGCGTCATCTCCAGCAAGGAGCTGGGGCTGCGCGGCGAAGCCGACTCGGTCGGGCTCGAGCCGGGTGATCAGATCAAGGTCTACGTCCTGCAACCCGAGAACGAGGAGGGCAACGTCGTCCTCAGCCTTCGGCGGGCACGAGCGGAGACCACGTGGATCGTGGCTGCCGAGAAGCAGACCGACGGTTCCGTCATCGAAGCCGACGTCCGGGAGCAGAACAAGGGCGGCCTGATCGTCAACGTATTGGGCCTTCGCGGGTTCCTGCCTTCCAGCCAGGTCGCCCGCGCTTACGCCGGCAGCCTGGAGTCTCTCGTCGGGCAGCGAATCCCGGTGAAGATCCTGGAAGTCAACCGCAAGCGCAACCGGCTCATCGTCAGTCAGAAGGCGGCCGAGGACGAGGATCGCGCGCGCAAGCGCGAGGACCTGTTCAGCCGGCTGCTGACGGGCACGACGGTCAAGGGCACGGTCTCGGGCATCACCAGCTACGGAGCCTTTGTCGATATCGGCGGAGCCGACGGGCTGATTCACATCTCAGAGCTCTCCTGGGACCGCGTGTCCAAGGTCACCGACGTCCTTCAGCTCGGTGATGAGGTCACGGTGAAGGTGATCAAGCTCGACCCAGAGCAGACCCGCATCTCGCTTTCGCTTCGCCAGCTCCAGCAAGACCCGTGGGAGAAGCTGGTCCAGTCGATGCCGATCGGCTCGATCGTCGAGGGCCAGGTCACCAAGACCAAAAAGTACGGGGCCTTCTTGCAGATCATGGCGGGCATCGAAGGCCTCCTGCACATCTCCGAGCTGTCTTGGGATCACGTCGAGCGGACCGAGGACGTCCTCAAGGTGGGGGAGGACCTGCAGGTCAAGGTGATCGGGATCGACACCGCACGGCGGCGCATCTCGTTGAGCCTGAAGCAGCTCTCAGCTCCTCCCGCGAGCCTGGCAGCCGTCCGGACCGAGCACCGGCCGGACGAGTACGAAGACGTCGAGGAGGACTCCTAGAGTCCGACTCGCGGCCGCGGAGGGTCCTGGTCAGCCCGGTGGCGGCACGCCCTTGCCCGCCAACCGATCCCCGGCCGAGAAATATGAGGAAGAACCAATCGGTTCTCCCTCATCGCGCGTGCGGCGTTGCCGCAGGGCTGCCTCCCGCGACTGCGCGGGGACCCCAGAGGTAACAAAGTCATGGCCGGGGGGACCCCGGCCAACCCTGCGACGCCAGCCGCCAAACGGATGGGCCGCAGTCGAAACAACATGCTTGCGTTCAGCCTGGTGGTGGCACGCCTTTGCCCGCCAGTCGATCCCTGGCCGGCTTGAAATACGGATCGATGAGAACCGCCATCCGGTAGGCGGCCTGCGCTTCGGTCGTGCGGCCCAGCCTCTGCTCGGCATCGCCAAGGTCGACGTAAAGCTGGGGATTGGCCTCGCCGAGCTTTGCAGCCAGCTCCAGCTGCGTCAGGCCGCGCGACGCCGATCCACTCGCCATCAGCCCCTGGCCGAGGTTCCAGTGGTAGCGGCCTTGCAGAGGATCGACGATCACCGACAGGTCAAGGCGGCTCTGGTAGTACCAGACATCCGCGAGCACCGGCATCATGCCAAGCCACACGGCACCCGCGGCGAGCGTTACAGCAATCGCCGCGCCCGCGGCTCTCACGGTCAAGGCCTGCTCGCGGGTTCCTGACGACGCCAGCCCGTGCTCGCTCTCAGCCGCCCTCACGCCCGACCAGGCGACGCCGGCCAGCAGCCAGAACAGACCGGTCGCCGGCGCCCAGTCGAAGTTGAAAAGGACCCAGACCGTGTAGCCCACACACGCGGCCGCCAGGGGGCCAATCGACCCGGCGAAACGCCACCGCCAGAAGCGGCGCATCAGGGTGACCAGCACCCAGGCCAGCGCGACCAGGCCAACGACGCCCTGGGTGGCTGCGATATCGAGTGGCCCGGAGTGCGCGCGGTCGACCTCGGGGGCCCAGTCGCCGCTGAGGAACCTGCCGTAGACAAGTCCGGTTGCGTCCTCGCCCCACCCGGTCAGTGGGCGCGAGGCGATCATGTGGATTGCGTCCGTCCACAGGTGCATGCGGGCCGGCCCTGGGTCGTCATTGAGGAACCGAAGGGGCGAGGCGACGATCAACGCCAGGCCGGCGCCGACGATGACGATTGCAACACCGGCGCCGGCGAGCGCCGTCTTGCCTTTGAGCATGAAGACGATCACCGCGAGGCAACCGGCCAGAGCGCCGAGGCCGCCGCTGCGCGAGGTCGCCGCCACGAGCGCGGCGGCCATGAGCGCCAGGGCCACCCACCACAGCACATCGAATCGAGGCGCGCGCAAGCCTCTGGCGAAGGCGAGGGGAATGGCCATCGCCAGCAGTGCACCCAGCAGGTTGGCGTTGCCGAGGTTCCCGTCCGGCCGGAATGTGATGAAACCGATGTTGAGAGCGGTCTGCTGCCCGATTGCCTCAGCGCTCGCGATGGTCGTGCCGATGACAAAGGCGGTGATCACCCGATCTCGGGATACCTGGTCGCGCAGGAGCCAGAGCGGCACCGCCAGCAGGCCAAGGTAGGCGAGCCTGATTGGAAGCGATTCATACCGGGTATATGAGCCTTCCAAGCTCAGCGGCAATGAAACCGAGAACGCAAAGGCAAGCAGGGCCGCGGCGCCGGCGGCGATCAGAGGCCAGCGCAGAGGGCCCAACGTTGGGCCACCAGGGAGCAGCAGCGCAAGGCCGCAGCCGAGGGCGGCGCCGGCGATGACGATGGCGGCGCGAGGGAGGACATAGGAGTCGACGGCGAACGGTATGAAGACCGTGGGCAGTGCCAGTGCGATCGCCGCGGGGAGGAAACCGCCGAGGCGCTCAAGAAGCGGCCTCAATAAGTGCCTCCACCAGGGAATTCGGCCGGTTAAGTTGTTGGTTATATTAGGGAAGCGGTACCAACGCGTACCCTAGCAACAGATCGAGGAGGTGCTGGCCCCACCCTAAGCAGGTCGTAGTCCAGGAGGAAGACCTTGTATCCCTTTGAACGATTCACTGAGCGGGCTAAGAAAGTTCTGACGCTCGCCCAAGAAGAAGCAGAACGATCGCACCACAGCTATATCGGAACGGAGCACCTGCTCCTGGGCTTGCTGCGCGAGGGCGAAGGCCTCGCCGCCAAGGTTCTGAACAACCTTGGCGTGGAAATCGGAAAGGTCCGCCAGACGATCGAGTCGGTGCTCGGACGGAACGAGCGCATCATCATCCAGCAGATCATTCCGACCTCGCGCGTCAAGAAGGTGATCGAGATCTCCTTCGAGGAAGCGCGTCGCATGGGCCACAACTACGTCGGCACGGAGCACTTGTTGCTTGGACTGCTGATCGAGGGCGAAGGCATCGCTGCTCACGTGCTCGAGGATCTAGGCGCGACCCTGGAGAAGGTTCGCTCAGAGATCGAGCGCCTGCTTCACGACTCGAGCGCGGAGACTGAGGCTGAGCCCGCCCCGAAGAAGCCGTCGAAGACTCCGCTGCTCGACCAGTTCGGCCGCGACCTGACCGAGCTCGCACGTCGCAACCAGCTCGATCCGGTGATCGGCCGCGAGATGGAGATCGAGCGCGTGATTCAGATCCTCAGCCGCAGGACCAAGAACAACCCGGCCCTCATCGGAGAGCCTGGCGTCGGCAAGACGGCCATCGCCGAAGGCCTCGCCCAGCAGATCAACATGGGCAACGTGCCGGAGTCGCTGCAGCACAAGCGCGTGCTTACGCTAGACATGGGCGCGTTGGTCGCCGGCACCAAGTACCGCGGCGAGTTCGAAGAGCGACTGAAGAAGATTCTCGACGAGATCCGATCCAGCCGCGAGGTCGTTCTCTTCATCGACGAGCTGCACACTCTCGTCGGCGCGGGCGCGGCCGAAGGCGCGATCGACGCCGCCAACATCCTCAAGCCGGCATTGGCTCGCGGCGAGATTCAATGCATCGGTGCGACCACCCTCAACGAGTACCGCAAGTACATCGAGAAGGACGCCGCGCTCGAGCGCCGCTTCCAGCCGGTGTTCGTCGACCAGCCCAGCCTGGCCGAGACCATCGACATCCTCAACGGAGTGAAGTCGCTCTATGAGAAGCACCACAGGGTCGTCATCACCGACTCGGCGGTTCACGCTGCAGCGGTGTTGAGCGACCGCTATGTCAGTGATCGTGCACTTCCTGACAAGGCGATCGACCTGATCGACGAAGCATCAGCGCGTGTCCGCATGAAGCTCACGACCACGCCTGATGACCTGAAGGAGCTCCAGAAAGAGATCAAGAAGCACCGCACCGATCAGGATGAGTCGGTCAACAAGCAGGACTTCGAGGCTGCGGCGAGCGTCCGCGACAAGGTCAAGAAGCTGCAGGACAAGCTTGCAGTCAAGGAAGCGGCGTGGCGCGACAAGCTGGGAGAAACCGTCCCGGACGTCAATGAGGAGCACATCGCTCAGATCGTCGCGGCGTGGACCGGCGTGCCAGTTTCGCGCCTCGTCGAGGAAGAGACCTCGCGTCTATTGCGGATGGAAGAAGAGATCCACAAGCGGATGGTCGGCCAGGATGAGGCCATCAAGACGGTGTCGCAGGCCGTTCGGCGCGCCCGCGCCGGCCTGAAGGATCCTCGACGGCCGATCGGCTCGTTCATCTTCCTGGGTCCGACTGGAATCGGAAAGACGGAGCTTGCTCGGGCGCTTGCCGAGTACCTGTTCGATTCGGAAGACTCGCTGATCAAGCTCGACATGTCGGAGTTCATGGAGCGCCACACCACGGCTCGCCTGGTCGGCTCACCTCCGGGGTATGTCGGCTATGACGAGGGCGGCCAGCTCACCGAGGCCGTCAGGCGCAGGCCTTACTCGGTGATCCTGTTCGACGAGATCGAGAAGGCGCACCCCGAGGTCTTCAACATGCTGTTGCAGATCCTCGAGGACGGGCGGCTGAGCGATGCGAAGGGCAAGGTCGTCAACTTCGCGAACACGGTGATCATCATGACCTCCAACCTGGGCATTCGCGATGTGAACCAGGCGGGTACATCGCTTGGATTCCAACCCGCGGTGGTTGACGAAGCCGGCGAGGTGGAGCGCCGCCACAAGAACACGAAAGAGAAGATCGACGAGGAGCTAAAGCGGATGTTCCGCCCAGAGTTTCTCAACCGTGTCGATGC
>DATCPU010000091.1:0-3220 GCA_036569925.1 Candidatus Dormiibacterota bacterium | reverse complement strand
GGCCTGCGGAGTGCGCGAGGAAGTTTCCAGGCCGATATTCGAAACCCTCGTCGAGAATCTCGGCGCGCGCCAGACGCTTCTGATCTTGGACAGCTGCGAACATCTAGTGGAACCGTGCGCGCTTCTGGCTGAAAGTGTCCTGCGGTCGTGTCGCAAGCTGAAGATTCTGGTCACGAGCCGCGAGCCGTTGGGGGTCGCCGGCGAATTGATCTGGCGCACTCCCTCCCTTAGCTTGCCGAAGCCAGAAGACGGAGGCCATTCGGAGCTCGTTCTCGAGAGCGAGGCAGTACGGCTTTATATCGACCGCGCGCAACTCTCGGAGCCGGGCTTCGACCTCACAGAGAGTGGTTCTGCGGCTGCTGTAGCACAGATCTGTACACGCCTCGAGGGCATACCCCTCGCGATCGAGCTAGCGGCGAGCCTGACTCGCGTGATGACAACGCAGGAGATTCTCGAGCGCCTTCGCGACCGCTTCCGTCTGCTTACCGGTGGTGGCCGGAGTGCTCTGTCGAGGCATCAGACACTTCGTCAGGCGGTCGATTGGAGTTATGGCCTCCTGAGTCCTCTCGAGAAAGCCCTTCTCGCAACCCTGAGCCTGTTCGTAGGCGGCTTCGACATAGCGGCCGCGGAGGCTGTTGCCCCGGAGGAGACGCTCGATTCGGGAGGCGTCATGCCCCTGCTTTCACGCTTGGTCGACAAGTCACTTGTGTCAGCCGAGGCGGCCGGCTCGAATCGAACCCGATACCGAATGCTCGACACCATTCGCGAATACGCACTCGAGAAATTGCAGCAGGGCGTAGAAGCTGACGCACGCCACCGCCACGCCCGATACTTCGTCGATCTATGTGGACGGGCCGGGAGAGGGCTACGCGGGCCAGAGCCGTTGCCCTGGTTGCAACGCCTTGACGAAGAGCAGGCGAACATCAGGCTGGCGCTGGGCTGGAGCATGGTCGAGCAACCCGATGACGCCGTTCGGCTTGCCGCGACAATGGGTGCGTACTGGCACATGCGACGCCATTTTGCCGAGGGTGCCGAATGGCTCGGCCAGGCCCTCGAGCTGGCGACACCAAGGCAGGATGCACGGGCGGCCGCACTATGGACCCGCGCTCGCATTCGCGGAGTGCAGGGGCAGTACGCAGCGGCGAGGCGAGACGCCGAAGAATGTGTGGAGCTCAGCCGCAAGCTTGGCTTGAGCCTTGAGCTTGGCGGAGCGCTGAATATCCTTGGGCTCGTCAGCGCAGCGGGGGGCAACCTCGACGAGGGCGAGCGCCTCACTGGTGAGGCGCTTCAGCTGGCGCAGGAGGGCCGGGAACCAGAGATCATCGCAGGCAGCCTGAATAACCTCGCGTTGTTCGCTTCTGCTCGTGGCGAGCATGAACGGGGCAGGAGCCTTCTGGAGGAGGCCCTCCGCCAGACGCGGATCGCCGGCAACCAGATCAGCGCGGCCAACATCCTGGACAGCCTGGGCCGTGTCACTCTTCTGTTGGGAGACGTAGCGGCGGCGCGGCTGTACTACCAGGAGTCGCTCCAGATGTCGACGAGGTTCGAGGATATCTTGAATCTCGCCGAATGCCTGGAAGGCATCGCCCTCGTTTTCCTGGCCGAGAAGAATGGACGATCCGTGATCTGCATGATCGCCGCCGCCAATAACCTGCGCATTGCTACTGGCGCCAAGGCTATGCCGACTTGGCAGGTCCAGGTTGATGACGGGCTGGCGGCAGCCCGAGCGCTGCTAGGGGCTCGGGCATCTGAGGCGGCTTGGCAGGAGGGATCGGCCATGACCGTCCCGGAGGCGATTCGGTATACGAGCGGCGCGGCTCCGGGCCCGGGGCACGTCGACGGCAATCCGCTGACCGCTCGCGAGACGCAAGTGGCAGGCCTAATTTCGGAAGGCTTGACCAACGCTGAGATCGCCAAGCGCTTGCAGGTGGCCGACCGAACCGCCGATGCGCACGTCGAACATATACGCAACAAGCTCGGCCTTCGGACCAGGTCCCAAATCGCGGTCTGGGCCCACGAGCGACTAGGCACAGGCTAGGTCCGGGCTAGGTCGCGTGTAGGTCGTTCTGCCGATGGCAGGGTTATGACTGATACCTAACCTCCCGAACGTATGAGCAGCTTCGGCTTCGTGGAGGGTCAATTTCCACATTTCCGGGCCGCGAAGCCACCTCTCCAGCTCTCGACTCAGGCGCTCGACCGCCAGGTTGCAATGGCGATGGGAGTCGCCAGGCGCCTTCGGCCGCCGATGAAAGTGTTTGCCAATGAGATCCGAATCGAGTTGGGCTGGTACTCACTAAGCCGCCGCGCTGTTTATGCCTGGGAGCGGGGTGAGTCGCGTGTGCCTGCCGCGGTGCTAATTGCAGCTGCCCACGCCGCGGAGCGGTCGATCGACGAACTGCTCTTCATGGTGCGGGAGCTCGAGCGCCATGGCCTTCGACCCGGGGAGTAATCGCATTGTGAAGGAGCGCTTCACAAACTGTTGTCCAACCACATTCAACTCCTGATCATCTCGAGAGATCTTCCGATGATCGGAAGCAATAGGCCATAGGAGGAAAGATTTGGGCATACAGACCTGGTTATCTCGGAGGGCTCGCTACCTGGGCATCCTGCTCGTTCCCCTGACGATGATGCTGGCGACTTCAGGCATCACCGCACAGGCTGCCAACAAGGAGCTCGTCGGAAGTGGTAGCGGCTATGCGACCTGCGACAACTTCCAGTTCTATTCGACAGTTCAGGTGTGGTTCTCGTGGCTTCCCGATTACACCCAGGACCGTTATGGAAACCCATACGCCACGTACATCAGGCCGTATCAAGGAGACATCTTCCTGAACGACCCAAACCTCGCAATCTTGGACGACTGCGGGCCGTTCACCTGGACGAACCAAGCGACCTTTGACGGTGGTATGTACCACACCTCGACTCCGCTAAGCGGGGCCAGTTCCCCCTGCACCGCATTCACATACGACGGGCACAACACAGACCACCGGGGCGGTTGTCAGTACACCTACTACTACGGCGTTCCGTACAACACCAAGTACGGTTATGGCAACGTCTCGTTCGGGGCGACGATCTACCCATACTCCGGCTTCTTTGGCGCCTTCAGCGGCAAGACCGGGGTGGCAAAGCTGTAGTGAGAGCAAAGGTGCTGCGGGCGCCCATCAGCATGCCTCGATTTCGCGAGATCGTGGTCGTCTGCGCGCTGGCCGGGGCAGGTTGGTTG
>DATCPU010000090.1:0-5419 GCA_036569925.1 Candidatus Dormiibacterota bacterium | reverse complement strand
GTACCTGATGGCCCCGGGCACCAACGAGATGCGCCGGGAAGCCGAGTACAACCTTGCCACCCGGGCGAAAGGTGCCGTACGCCACCTCGAAGAGGAGCCTTTGCGAACCGCGCTGACCGCGATGCGCCCCCAGGTGCTCAAGCTGGCCGACGAGGTGTCTCCGGGCCTGGAGGCAGGTGGCCACCCGCAGCACGTGCTGGTCGTCCCCATGCAGCGATCGGGTCAGCTGATGGGCGCCATGGAGCTCTACCTCAACGCGTGGCGTGAGCTGACCGACGACCAGGCCGACCTTCTCAATGGTGTCGCCTCGCAGGGGGCCATCGCCATCCGCCACGCGCAGCTGTTTCAGGCGCAGGAGGAGAACGCCCTCACGGACGAGCTGACGAAGTTACCTAACCGGCGCGCCCTTGCCCAGAGCTACCTGCAGGAGATGCACAGGGCGCGCCGGTACCACAAGAGCATCGCGTTCTTGATGATCGACATCGACCATTTCAAGCAGGTCAACGACACTTATGGGCACTTGCAAGGCGACGCGGTCCTGCACGAGCTGGCCAGGATCCTTACCTCGGGGGCGCGAGAATCGGACGTTTGCGCGCGCTACGGCGGCGAGGAGTTCGGCATCATCCTCCACGAAACGACTGAGCAGGGTGCGCGCACGCTGGCTGAGCGCATCCGCGCCAAGGTCGCTGCGGCGACGTTCCCAGGCGGCCAGAAGCTGACCATCAGCATCGGCGTCGCAGCGACCGCCGAGCCCGCATTGTTCACCACCCTCATGGAGCACGCGGACCAGGCGCTGTATGCAGCCAAGCAGGGCGGTCGCAATCAGGTCCGCGTCGCGGATATGAAAACGCCGGCTGCAAAACAGCACAGCTAGCCACCGTCTCCGCGGTTTCCATCGGTCACTAGAGTTGGCTGTGTGACCCACTACTGCGTCAACTGTGGCGCCGAGCTGGTGGCGCGGACAGTCGAGGGCCGGCAGGTCGAGGGCTGTCCCCACGACGACTTTGTGCTGTGGCACGACCCAAAGGTCACGACCGCTGTGGTGGTCGAAGTCGACGGTGGCATCCTGGTGGGCCGCCGTGCGATCGAGCCCGGTCGCGGGCTATGGTGCCTGCCAGGCGGATTCGTCAACGACGACGAGGATCCGTGGGACGCGGCGGCTCGCGAGTGCATGGAGGAGATCTGCGCGCCGGTTGTGATGACCCGGCTCATCGGCGTGTATCACATCGCCAAGCGGACAGCTCCCAGCATGATTGGAATCGCGTATCAAGCGAAGCTTGCGGACCAGCGCCGGCCGAGCGCCGGCCCGGAGATGCTTGAGGTCGGCGTGTTCGCGCTCGACTCGCTGCCTCCGATGGCTTTCCCGAGCCATCTGAAGGTCCTGGATGAATATCGAGCCGCTAGGTCCCCGGCGCCGGCGGAGGCAGAGGGATCTCGGAACGCGGCCGCAGCGGCTCAGCGTGGAAGGCGGCCATCACCAGTGCCAGCACGACCGAGGCCACCGCGCAAGCAGTAAACCCGGCTGCGTAGCCGTAGGCCTGGACGATCGGCCCGAACGCCAGAGGGCCCGCCGCCAGGCCCAGGAACAACACAGTCCCGTACGCGCCCATCGTCACTCCCCGCGTGGAGCCTGTCGCCATGTCGCCGAAGACTGTCGCAATGGACACGAACACGGTGGCGGCGAAAGGCGTCGAGATGACGAGCAGGACCACCGGTGCCCAGAATCCGTTGAGGTGGCCCAGCACGGTCAATGTCACCGCCAACACCAGCGCCCCGACGAACACGATCGGCCAGCGTTGCTTGGCCCGGTCTACCAGCCTGCCTCCAGGAATCCGTGCCAGGCCGTTGACGACCGCTTGAATCGCGAGGAGCAAACCGATCTGGGAGTTCGGCAAGCCCAGGCTTTCTTTGGCAAAGATGGGCAGAAAAGCGCCCATGGTTCCTGTGGCCAACGTCGCTGCAACAAGGCCGATGACCACGGGGGTAAACGCACGCTGCGTGACGAGCCCACGCAGGGGCTTCACGAAGGCGAACCGCTGGTCTGACTGAGGCGCGGAGCTCGCGGCGACGGATCCCGGGACCGCGAATACAAGAACCACTGTCGTGACCGCGATGTCCGTGCGCAGGTCGACCCACTGGAGCAACAGGCCGGCAATGGACGGGCCGAGGAAAAAGCCGGCCTGCATCGAGAACGTGAGCCAGCCCATCGCACGCCCGAGCCGGCCGCTTGGCACGAGGGCGCTCACCGCGCTGAACAGCGCTGCCTGCTGGGCGCCCGCTGCAAGCCCGCCCACAATCTGCCAGACGAACAACGGCGCCACAGTGGTGGAGAAGGCCATGGCCACCTGAGATCCGGCGGTGATGATCAGGGCGAGGATCAGCAGGGTTCTCGTGCCGAAGCGATCGATGAGGACCCCGGCAGGCATGGACAAGAGAGCAGCGGCCAGGGTCGCGACAGAGAACAGCGCGCCGACCTGGAAACGATCGGCTCCCAGCTGGTGCGCGTAAAGGGGGACGGTGAGTCCGCGGGCAGACAACGCTGCGAAAGAAGCGCCGGCCGCAAGATAGATCGCCAGGGTTCGCCGCGAATCCGGGACACCCAGGCGCACGCTGCCTAACATAGCGACGCATGGTCCGCGAGCGTGTGGGCGACTGGCGCCTGGCCTGGCGCTTCGCGCTGGCGGGACTCCTCGCCGGAGCGCTCGTTCTGATACTGAGCGCGAGCGGCGCGATGAATGGACCATTCGCCGCAGCGCAGGACCAATTTTTCCCGGCGCCGAAGCCTGATCAGAGCGTGACTTTCATAGCGCTCGAGCAGGGGTCGCTAACTGGTCTTGGCAAGACGATAAGCAACGCGGATCACGCCAGGGTTATCAACTACCTTGCCAGCCTCCATCCCAAAGTGATCCTTCTCGATCTTCCCCTGAACCTCCCATCTGGCGACGATCCAGAGCTTCTGCCGAAGCACGTGAGCCTTGACGACCCACTTGTGAACGCGATCCGAGCAGCCGGCAACGTGGTTTTGGTCTGCACCTCGGATGTCTCGCCTATGTCGGTGTTCTCCGCGGTTGCTGCCGGCGTGGGCGAGCGCGGCCTGGCGACCCCCGACGACGCCAACAACATTCGTGGCGTGGTGCTGCGCCCTGATCCAACCGCGACATGCCCGGAGAACGAGGCGGACGAGCCCGCTTTCCTGCAGGCGCTTCGAATCGCGACAGGCATCACCGACCCGCTGGTGCTGAACGCAAGCGGCACTCAAGCGACATTCGGGCCGCACGGAGTCCCGATGGTGGGCAACCAGATGCTCATCAACTTCACGAGGGGCGGCGGTCCGAGCTGTCTATATCTGGACGCTCAGAGAGGCAGCTGCCCGCACCCTGAGCAGATCGCAGGCCACATCGTGATCGTCGGTTCAAAGCTCATCGACGGCGGCGACGTCTATTCGCAAGCGGTCGGCTTCACTCATGACACCACCTTCTGTCCGACGAGCCGGCCGCGCTGCATGCTCGACAACCAGAACTACGGCTACCGAATCATGGGTGACGCCATGACCACCATCCTGTCCGACCGCTACGTTCGCGTCCAGCCCACGAGCTCGATTCTGCTGGCGATCGTCGTCCTCTCGCTGCTGGTCGCTGTGATCGTTTACGTCCTGTCATTCCGCATCGCCGTGATCTTCACGGCGGGGCTGTTGGTGACCTATTACGCGGCGATCTTCCTACTGGGCAAGTCGGGGTATCTGGCCGATCCGCTTTATGCGCCGATCGCGATCGTTCTGTCCGCCGCGTTTTCGATGGCCGCCCGGTATGTTCTCGAGGATCGGGAGCGTCGCAAGGTCGAGCGGATCTTCGGCCACTACGTCGACCCTCGGATCGTCAGGCAGCTTGCCGCGACTCACTCGGTGGACGACATCATCTCTCGGGGCGAACGGCGCGACCTCACCCTGCTGTTCGTCGACATCAGGGGCTTCACCGCGATGTCAGAGGCGATGGCCGCTGAAGATGTGCTGTCGGTCATCCAGCACTATCTCGATGACATCAGCGGGCTCGTTCTCAAGTGGGACGGGACCATCGACAAGTACGTCGGCGACGAGGTGGTCGCCTTGTGGAATGCTCCTGTCAGCCAACCCGATCATGCGTTGCTGGCCCTGCGCTGTGCATACGACCTGATCGCTAGGGCTCCGGGCCTGCATGCGAAGCTCGTCGAGCACGGCCTGCCGCCGGTAAGCTGGGGCATCGGCATCAACACCGGCCCGGCCGTGGTGGGAAACATGGGCAGCAAGGAGCGACTCCAGTACACGGCGCTTGGAGACACGGTCAACACTGCGGCGCGCTTCTGCAGCGCAGCCCCGGCCTTCAACATCCTCGTGGGCTGGCCCACGTACGAGGCCTGCGCCCAGTACATAGCGGTCGACGAGATGCCAGGTCTTCAGCTCAAGGGAAAGTCGGCTGAAAAGTTCCGTGTCATGAGGGTCAGCGCCATCCGCGAGAACCCAAGAGCGCAGTGGGTTCAGATCCCCACCGAAGCAGCGCTCGAGTCCTATGAGACGTACAAGAATCGGTACGCGCAGCAATCGGTTTTCGCGGCGGCTCAAGAAGCAGGGTCATGACTGTCGAGCACGCGGCTGAGCTGCTCTCGGCGGCTCACAAGGGAGTGGCATTCACCGGGGCCGGGGTCTCGGCGGAAAGCGGCATCCCGACCTTTCGGGGAGCCGGGGGACTTTGGACGAAGTACGACCCGGTCAAAGTCAGCTCGATCGACTCCTTCATGCAGGATCCGACCGCCTACTGGATGGTGTCGAGGGAGCGAGGAGGGATCGCGCTCGCCGCTCGACCCAACTTGGGCCATCTTGCGCTGACGGCGCTCGAGGCCGCCGGCAACCTGGTGGCGATAGTGACGCAAAACACCGATGGCCTCCACCAGGCCTCCGGGAGCCGGCACGTGATTGAGCTTCACGGCTCCAGTCGGACAGTTCAGTGCCTGGACTGCGGGATGCGCGAGTCACGAGCCGTCGTGCAGGCCCGGCTGGCCGTCCAGATGCCGCCGGTGTGCAAATCGTGTGGCGGCACACACCTCAAACCGACTGTTGTGCTGTTCGGTGAGCCGATGCCGCTGGCAGCAATGCATGAGGCGTTGGCCCTGGCCCAGAGCGCCGACGTCATGCTCGTCGTCGGCTCTTCGCTCGTGGTTCGCCCTGCCGCGGACATTCCGCTTGCGGCTGTGCGCTCAGGCGCAAAGCTCATCATCATCAACACGGAGCCGACACCCCTCGATTCGGTTGCGGAGGTGGTGCTCAACGGTCGCGCGGGGGAGGTGCTGCCGGAGATCCTCAGCTGTGTAGAGCGCTGAAGGAGGAATCGACGGATCTTCGGCGCCCAGCGGGCCCCAAGCGACTGGCTTGGGGTCCCCAAAGGAAAGT
>DATCPU010000089.1:0-2645 GCA_036569925.1 Candidatus Dormiibacterota bacterium | reverse complement strand
GGCTGGTGCAGCATGCGTTGCGGACGTTGCTGCGCAGCCGCACCGCCATGATCATCGCCCACCGCCTGTCCACGGTCGACATCGCCGACAGGGTGCTGGTGATCGATCAGGGAAGGGTGGTCGAAGATGGGAAGCCGTCAGAGCTTAGGCAGGAGATTGGGCACTACGGGTCGCTGCATAGGGCCTGGGTGGAGTCTCTCGCCTGACGGTAGCCGGCCATCAGGCCTCGAACTGGCCCTGAATGCCATACTGCGGCCGATGCTTTTGCGAACAGATCCTTTGCGTGTCGGCGTATTCGCATCCGGCCTTGCCTTGGTCCTGTTGCTAGTCGCTTATGGGTTCGCCGCCGTCGAGTCTCGACCGACGGTTGGTGGCGTCGTCGCCGCTCTTGCCGCCATCGCGATTGCCGGTTGTGGCCTCCTGTATGCTTGGCGGCCTGCTGCCGGCGGCATCGTCGATTAGCCGGTAAGAGACCACACTCACCAACCACGGAGTGCCGATGGACTCCCTCCACGCGATTAGCTTCTACGTGTCCGCCGCTGTGTCACTGGCCGGTGGGCTCTCTGTCGCGTTCCTGCCCGACCGCGTTCGGCGCGGGATGGCCCTCGGCGCGGTGGCGATTGGAGTCGCCGGGATCTATCTCTCCCTGTCAGCCGGTTTCGCCGGCCTCGTCGCACTTGCGTGCTATGGCGGCTGCGCTGTGCTTCTTGCCGGGCCGACCTACAGGGTTCTCGAGAGCGCTACCGCCACGATCTGGCGCCAGCTGGGAGCGGTCGGAGCCGCCGCACTGCTGATAGCGCTGGCTTACGCCGCCTACTTCGGCGATTTCAACAACGCCAAATATTTCGGCGGGGACTTTGGCAGCGCTGCTTTGGGCAGGCGTCTCTTTGCGCACGACGCACTCGCCACCGAGGCGATCGCCGCCTTGGTGCTGGTTGCTTTGCTCGGCGCCACCATCGCGTGGCGCACAAGGAATCGCAGCCGGTGACCGCCGGCCTTGCCGCCGTGCTGTTTGTCGCCGCCGCGCTGGTGGCAGTGGGCGCGTTTATCGCGACATGGCGTCGTGACCTCACTGTTGCGCTGGCCGGCATCCCGCTGATGTTTGCCGGGGCAGGCACAGCGTTCGTCGGTGTCTCCCGATTTGCCGCCGTACCCGCCCGCGGCGGGCAGTTGCTCGGCCAGGAGGTCGCAGTGCTGCTGTCGGTGGCGGCCCTCGCTGCCGTCGTCCTGGGCGTCGGCCTCGTCGGTCGGGAGGGGCGGCGCTGAGCTCATTCACCGCGATTTCCGGCGTCCTCACCGCGGCATCGGGCGCTGCGTCAGGTTCCCGTACCTTCAGCTTCGACC
The DNA here is from genome assembly GCA_036569925.1 of Candidatus Dormiibacterota bacterium. GTDB lineage: Bacteria > Chloroflexota > Dormibacteria > Dormibacterales > Dormibacteraceae > Palsa-872. Next base: position 1,301 of record DATCPU010000089.1, on the reverse strand, counting down.
CTTTTTCGACCCTCGGGTGGGCGGTGCCATTCCTTTTGCTCACCCCAATCGCCATGTTCGTGTTCGCGATCTCGGGTGTGCGGACCCGGCGGTCCGCCAGCAACCTCGCGATGTTCGGAGCTCTGGTGACCCTGGCCCTGACGCTCCTCATCGGTTGGGGACTCGCCAAGAAGAGCGCGCCGTACGTGCTGACCTACCCGTACATCAACCTGCCAGTCGCGTTCTCAGGCCCGACCAACTTCCAGGGTTTCGGCATCGACATCGTGCTTCGCGTCGACCATTTGACTGTCGCCGCGCTCGCGGTGGTGGAGCTGTGCGTGATCGGTGCCCTTGGGTGGCATCGATACATGGGACGCGTCGAGCCTGGCGCCGCCCGCTTCCACGCGCTCGTCAGCCTGCTTCTTTTTGCCTGCATCGGCGTTCTGGTGAGCAACGACCTCGCCGAGCTGCTTGCCTTCTGGGGGCTCGCGGGCGTCGCCACTTACATGCTGCTCGCTCATCGCTGGAGCGTCGACGGGGCTGCACGCAGCGCGCGCATCGCGCTGGGGCTGCCATTTCTCACCGACCTCGTCCTTCTACTTGGCGTGTCAGTCGTCTATTCGCGTTACGGAGTGTTGAACATGACGGCGCTCGTCCCGATCCTGAGCACCACCCCGGGAGCGACGGTCAAGGCGCTGGCCATCGCCGCAGTCCTTTTGTTCATCGGGGTCGGGGGGAGGCTCGCGCTGTGGCCTGTGCATTCATGGGTCACACGTACATCGGTTGATTCACCGGCCGCAGCCTCAGCGATGACGCAGGCCGCGTGGTCGGTGATCGCGATAGTCGTTCTCTACCGGCTGATGCCGATCGCCGGCGCGTCCAACACGCAGACATTGCGCGCCCTGCTTTACGCGTGCGCCGCGACGTCCGTGATCGCCCCCCTGCTGGCCCTCGCCACGAGTGAGCCTCGCCGGGCCATTGCCTTGCTCGGCATCGCGGCGACCGCGGTTGGCGCTGCGGTCGTCGTGGCCGGTTCCGAGAGGCTCGGTTTCACCTTCACCTTTGCAGTCGCCGGCGTCGCCTGCGTGCTGGCGGCAGCGCCGGCTCGAGTCGCGGGCATCATTGCCGCGTCCACTGTTGCTGCGGCGATGCGAACAGATGACATCGCCGAGATGGGCGACGCGTGGCGGCGCATGCGCGGCAGCGCGATCGCCCTGTTGATGGCGGGCCTGGTGCTCGGCCTGAGTGCGTGCGGCGCGCTCGCCTACTCCATCGCCTCTGGATCAAAGCTCGGGCTCGTGCTTGGCGAGGCAGTGCTGCTG
>DATCPU010000088.1:0-4801 GCA_036569925.1 Candidatus Dormiibacterota bacterium | reverse complement strand
AGCCGGCGCAGCTCTTCCATATCAGGGCCTATCTCGGATGCCGGCAGCGCGTGCAGGTCCTCCTCGCGCAAGCGCTGGAGTGCCTGATGAATGTCTTGAAACGGAGTCTGATCAGGCCTTGATTGCGGCCCGAAATCCAATGCAGAACGCATGTTCGTATTTTAGCAAATTCGTATTCAAAAGTAATACAAAAAGGCCCTTAACAGGAGCTATTTTCCAAGCAACTTTCTCGTCGTCAATTCCCCACACCAGGCGCTCCCTTTGACGACTGCAGGACTCCCTCCAACGCCCTTTTTCCTGGATCCGTCACCACGTGACATTGACTGCATGCGTTCCACCTACCCGCCACAACGCCCACTTCCCAGGCCGTAAAGAGACGCGGCTTCGACTCCAGGGCGCCCCCGGACTCCAGCGGTCCGACTCGACCAAAAACGCCCTAATGGCGCATCAACCTAAAAAAACACGACCATCTGTGCCCGAATGGCTGCATACACACCCCACGGCGGGCCCTCCCCACCTCCATTGCGTTGTTGCCCTCCCCCTCAACACACGCGCCTGCAGGGCACTCTAGAAACGAAGGTGCCCGGCCCGCAACCCTGCCTGTTAAAGCTATTGCCAGTTAAGCCCGTTGTCGGCTGACTCGCGGCCTACCGATGCCTACTGCCTGACGACTGCGGCCGCCCCCTTTCTCAGGACGTACTTCTGGATCTTTCCCGTCGCCGTCTTCGGTAGCTCCGCAACGAATGTCACGCTGTGCGGCGCTTTGAAATGCGCCAGGCGCTCCCGGCACAGCTTGATCAGCTCGCCCTCCTTTACCGTCGCCCCCGCCTTCAACACGACGTATGCGTGCGGCGCCTCCCCCCACTTCTCGTGCGGCAGGCCGACGATCGCCGCCTCCTGCACCGCCGGGTGGCGCAGCAGGACGCCTTCGACCTCCAGGCTCGAGATGTTCTCTCCCCCGCTGATGATCACGTCCTTGATCCGATCGCGGATCTCGACATAGCCGTCCGGGTGCAGCACCGCCGCATCGCCCGTGTGGAACCACCCATCGCCCATCGCCTTCTTGGTCGCCTCCGGGTCGTTGTAGTAGCCCTGCATGATGACGTTGCCCCGCGCGACGATCTCCCCCAGGGTATTGCCGTCCGCCGCGACATCCTTGCCGTCCGAGTCGACCACTCGCAGCTCACCTGACGTGATCAGCTCGACGCCAGTGAGCGCCTTGACGATCCCGCGTTCGGTGATGCCCAGCTTCTTGTGCTCCGGGCGCGGCTCGCAGATGGTGATGAAAGGCGCAGTCTCGGTCAAGCCATAAACCTGCGTCACCTCCCAGCCGAGATCGCCCTCCATGCGCTCGATGGTCGCCGCCGCCGGTGCAGCGCCGGCCGTGATGACCTGCACTCCCTTCGGCACGTCTCCTCGAACATCGGCCGGCGCGTTGGCGAGCGCGATCAGGATGGTGGGTGCGGCGCACAGCCAGCCGATCTTCTCCTTGCGGATAAGGTCGAAGACCCGCGCGGGTTCGACCTTCGGCAGGCACACATGCGTGCCTCCCGCAGCCGTGATGATCCAGACGAAGGTCCAGCCGTTGGCGTGGAACATCGGGAGCGTCCACAGGTAGCGGTCGTCGACTGTGATGTGAAAGTGGACGAGGGTTCCCACGGCGTTGGCCCATGCGTTCCGGTGCGTGATCATCACGCCCTTCGGCTTGGCGGTGGTGCCGCTCGTGTAGTTGATGGTGAGGAGGTCGCTCTCGGCGATCTCAGGGCGTTTGAACTGTGGCTTGGTCCCGGCGATCGCCGCCTCGTACTCCTTCCACCCTTTGCGGCCGCCCGCCGGACCCAGGCTCACAAAGTGCTCCACTCCGCCCAGCTGGTCGCGCACCCCGTCGACCAAGTCCAGGAAATCCGGATGCACGCAAAGGACCTTCGCTCCCGAATGGGAGCTGATGTAGACGAAGTCGTCGGCGGTCAGCCGGTAGTTGATGGGCACGAGCACAGCGCCGATCTGGGGCACTGCGTAGAACGACTCGAGCTGCTCGTGGGTGTTCGGTGCTATGTAAGCGACTCGGTCGCCCTTTCCCACTCCGAGTCCCTGAAGAGCTGCCGACCATCGATCGCAGCGGTCGAAAAACTCTTCGTAGGTCAGGCGCAATTCGCCGTCGACGACGGCCTCGCGCCCGCCATAAAGCTTGCGGGCACGCCTGGCAAACTCGAGTGGAGTTAGCGGGGTTTCCATATCCCCAGATTATGAGTTCAGAAGAAGCGCGAAATCGGTCGTTTTGATGCCTCCGACAAACGCGCTGTGCGCCTTGGGCTCGAGCTCCACGGCTCGTTCGTAAACGAACGCGTACACGTTGTCGAGCGTCCAGTCGCCATAGCCCTGAATCCGCAAGCCGTACCGCAACCCCTCATCTAGGCGGCCGAGGGCAAGGAGGTCGAGCGCACGCGCGTAGATCGCCTTCAATATCTCGAGCTGCATCGACAGCTCGGCAATCGTCTTGGCGTCCCCTTCGGCCTCGACCATCTGCTCGACCTGGAGTTCGAGGTCGGCGATCTCTTTCTGGTAGTCGTCCACCCTCTCGAGACGAGTCTAGCGACCGAACTCCTACTGAACGAGGTGATGGGCGGCGACCGACGCGGCGATCAGGATCGCGATGATATTGATGACCTTGATCATCGGGTTGATGGCTGGTCCCGCGGTGTCCTTGTTGGGGTCGCCGACGGTGTCCCCGGTCACTGAGGCCTTGTGAGCCTCTGAGCCTTTGCCGCCCAGGTTGCCTTCCTCGATGTACTTCTTCGCGTTGTCCCAAGCAGCGCCACCGCTGGTCATCTGGAGGGCAAGGAACAGACCCGTGACGATCGCGCCGATGAGCATCCCGCCGAGTGCCTGTGGGCCGAGGATGAAGCCCACCGCGAGCGGCGCGATGACCGGGATGATGCCGGGGACAATCATCTCGCGCTGCGCGGCGGCGGTCACGATCCGAACTGCAGTCCCGTACTCGGGCTTGCCTGTGCCTTCCATGATCCCCTTGATCTCGCGGAACTGACGCCGAACCTCCTCGACCACGAGGCCGCCCGCACGCCCGACCGCGAGCATCGCCAGCGAGCCGAATAGGAAGGGCAGGATGCCGCCGAGAAACAGGCCGACGATCACGTGCGGGTCGGAGAGGTCGAACTTGGTGGAGCGGCCCACGCGCGCGAGCTCCTGTGTATAGGACGAGAAGAGGACCAGGGCCGCAAGTCCCGCCGACCCGATCGCGTATCCCTTCGTCACGGCTTTCGTGGTGTTGCCCACAGCGTCGAGGCGGTCGGTGATGGTTCTGACCGACTCGGGCAGGTTGGCCATCTCAGCGATGCCGCCCGCGTTGTCCGTGATCGGACCGTACGAGTCGATGGCGACGATGATGCCGGTCATCGAAAGCATGGCCGTCGCGGCAACTGCGATGCCGTATAGGCCGGCCAGGTTGTAGCTGAGCAGGATGCCGATCCCGATCACCGTCACGGGCAGCGCGGTCGCCATCATGCCAATCGCCTGGCCGGCAATGATGTTGGTCGCGTGCCCTGTCACGGATGCCTTGGCGATGAGGTGCACCGGCCAGTACCTGGTCTCCGTGAAGTACTCCGTGATGGCCACGATCAGGACTGTGATCACGACGCCGATCAGCCCTGCATAGAAGAGGTTGTTCGGGTTGTATACGCCGCCGCCGGCCTTGAGGTATCCGTTGCCGGTCATGTACTGAGTGACCAGGTAGAACCCGCCGATGGCGATCACCACGGCCACCAGCAGTCCGGCGTAAAGCGCGCCCATGATCCAGTTCGGGTTGAACACGCGCACGAAGAAAGTGCCAACGATCGAGCCGACGACGCTGACCGCTCCGAGGAGGAGCGGGTAGATCACCCAGCCGATCTGGTCCTTGAACAGCAGCGAGCCGAGAAGGATCGCCGCGATCATCGTGACTGCGTAGGTCTCGAACAGGTCCGCGGCCATGCCCGCGCAGTCGCCCACGTTGTCGCCCACGTTGTCGGCGATCACAGCCGGGTTTCGGGGATCGTCCTCCGGAATGCCGGCCTCAACTTTGCCGACCAGGTCCGCTCCCACGTCCGCCGCCTTGGTGTAGATGCCGCCGCCCAGCCGGGCGAAGACCGACACCAGGCTCGCACCGAACGCGAGGCCGACCAGGGCATCGGGGTCCTTGAAGATGTAATAGGCCCCCGCGACTCCGAGCAGCCCAAGTCCAACGACCATGAATCCCGTCACGGAGCCGCCTCGGAAGGCCACCTGCAACGCTTTGTTGAGTCCGCCGCGAGCCGCTTCGGCAGTGCGCAGGTTGGAGCGAACGGCGATGTTCATGCCGACATAGCCGGCGGCTGCGGAGAGAACCGCGCCGACGACGTAGAGCGCCGCGGTCTTCCAGTTGATCGCAAGGCCGATCGCGATCGCGATGACGGCGCCGATGATCGCGATCACCGTGTATTGGCGATTAAGGTACGCGGAGGCTCCCTCCTGGATGGCGCCGGCGATCTCCTTCATCCGCTCGTTTCCGGGCGGGGTGCGCAAGACCAGGAAGATGAGGACGATTGCAAACAGGACCGCGGCCACGCCGCCGGCCACAGCGAACAGGACTGTATTAGGGTCCATTAAGTGACGACGCCCTCCACTACCACTCTTGTTGAATCAGATGTTGACGCGGAGCGTTAGGTTATACGAACTAGGTGATGTCGAAGCGGCTGAGGCCCCCCGTCGCTTCGGACCAGTTGACCTCGACGGCGCTGACACGAGCTTGGCGGGGGCCCTCGCGGGC
>DATCPU010000087.1:0-8847 GCA_036569925.1 Candidatus Dormiibacterota bacterium | reverse complement strand
GTCCTGCCGAACCGATCGACCATGGCGTTCATGAATGGCGAGGGGATCGCTTCTCGAGGTATTGCTCAAACGTCGTATGGCCTTGCGTCCGAGTGCGAGGGTGCCGCCCGTCACGAGGATCCATCGAGGCATTTGTATCGTGTCGGAAACAGGATTCTGGAGAAACCGGTAAAGTGAGTGCCTCGGCCGGCTCCTGCCGGCCCGCTCGCTCGGGTCCTCTCTCGCCGTAACGGTAACGGTGTCCTGATCGTCGCGGCAAATACGACCTTGGAGAGGATCAGGAGAAACGTTGTCATCATTCGCTGACGCGGGCGTCGGCCCGCATACTCTCGCGGCTTTGGCCGCCCTGGGAATCGAGGAGCCGGTTCAAGTCCAGGCCGAAGCGATTCCAGCCCTCATGCAAGGGCGCGATGTCGTCATCGAAGCGCCCACAGGATCCGGAAAGACGCTTGCCTTCTTGATCCCGATGATCGAGCGGCTGCCACGGCGCGGCGCCGGGCCCAAGGCCCTCATCGTCACGCCGACCCGTGAGCTTGCCCTCCAGGTGGAGAAGGTGCTGCGGTCGATGAAATGCGACCTGCGCTCGACAGTCCTGTACGGCGGTGTCGGTTACGCGACGCAGCGGCTCGCGCTGAAAGGCGGCGTCGACGTCGTGGTCGGTACACCGGGACGCATCCTCGACCTGGTCGGACAGGGCAAGGTGTCGCTGTCGCGCATCGAATACCTCGTGCTCGACGAAGCCGATGAGATGCTGGACGCCGGCTTCGCTCCCTCAGTCGAGAAGTTGCTTGGGCTCACCTATCAGCCGCAGACGGTACTGGCCTCGGCCACGATGCCGACGTGGGTCAGCAACATGGCGGAGAAGCACACCCACGACGCCGTGCAGGTCAGGTTGAAGACCGAAGGCGGTCCCACCCTCGAGCACGGCATGCTCCGCGTGGCGCGAGAGCACAAGCTCCAGACCCTGAGCCGGCTGCTCCACCGTCACGGTGGCACCGCGATCATCTTCGGCCGCACGAAGCATGGCGTGAAGAAGCTCAACCACAACCTCCGGCAGCTGGGCCACAACACTGTCGAGCTGCAGGGTGACCTGTCACAGGCGATTCGCGATCGTGCAATGGCGTCGTTCCGCGAGGGACGCAGCCAGATCCTCGTCGCCACCAACGTGGCGGCGCGAGGCATCGACGTGAATCACGTCGGGCTGGTCGTCAACTTCGAGCTGCCCGATTCGGCGCAGTGGCTCACGCACAGAGTCGGTCGCACCGCACGCATGGGCGAGGCGGGTCGCGCTCTGACATTCGTGACGCCGGAAGACGAGGTGGCCTGGGTGAAGCTCAGCCGCCAGGGCGCGCCTGACATCCGCGAGCTGGACACGAACCGGCTCCTGGAGGAAGGTGCGTGGCTCTACCGCGAGCGCAGCACGCGGCCGATGCAGGCGGCGCACCGTCCATCACAACCGGCGACTGTGAACCACAGCCGCCGGAGGCGTTGGCCCGCTCGAACCCGACCATAAGCAGGGGCGCTGCTCGCGCCCGGGCTCAGCTGTTCGGCGCGAGATGCTCTTCGAAGAACGCAAGCACGCGCGTCCATGAGTCGGCCGCGGCGCCCTGGTTGTAGGCGCGGCTGCGATCGTCGAAGAACGAATGGCCGGCGCCGGGATAGACCTTGATGTCGTGGCTGATTCCATAGCCGTCCAGCGCCTGGTCCAATGCGCGTCCAGCAGCGGCGCTGAAGTCCCTCTCGGGGTAAGACCCGACGACAGGACACGCACGTCTGGCCGCCTCCAGCGGCCGCGGGTTGGCAGCGTAGAAAGGAGCTACTGCCCTTAGCCGGCTATCGGTGCAGGCCCATGCAATGGCGAACGAGCCGCCCATGCAGAAGCCGATCGCGCCGATGCGATCCGGTTCGACCTCCGGCATCCCGGCCAGGTGGGTAAGGGCCATCTGCAAGTCACCGATGCCGTGCCGGTTGACCGCTCCCCCGAGCATTCCGGCCATGTATCGAGCCAGGCAGATGGCGCGGTTGCGACCTCGGAAGAGGTCGACGGCGAGGGCAGCGTAGCCATGCTCTGCGAAGCGGCCGGTGATGTCCTTGATGTTGTCGTTCAGCCCGTACGCCTCGTGGATGACGACGACGCCCGGGTGAGGTCCGGATGAGTCGGGGAGCGCGAGATATGCTCCGCCCTTCAAAAAGCCGGGTTCGATTTCACTCGTCTTCATTCAGCCGTGATGGATGGTAACGGCGTCGAGGGGTCGGGCCAGAGGTGGGGGGTATCATCTTCTCCTTCGCCTCGTGGGCCCGTGGCGCAGTTGGGAGCGCGTCTGACTGGCAGTCAGAAGGTCAGGGGTTCGAATCCCCTCGGGTCCACCAAATTTTTCAGATAAGCGATTTCGACTGCAGGTTGGCAACGTGAAACAGCTGCGATAATGTAGCGAGTGTTGCGTCGCAATTGCGGTATCACACGGCCAATGCGGTTGTCATAGGCGACTGAGATTGAGGACTGATTCTCGAATCGCGCTCCAACTGACGGTGAACGGTCACCGCCAGGAAGTGATGGTTGAGCCGAATCGTCTGCTGGTGGACGTGCTTCGGGAGGACCTCGATCTGACCGGGGCGAAGAAGGCGTGCGACGGGGGCGAATGCGGGAGCTGCACGGTGATGCTCGGGGGGAAAGCAGTGATGTCCTGCCTTCTGCCCGTCGGCCGTGTCGGCGCGAAGGAGATCGTCACCGTTGAGGGTCTTGCTGCCTGCGATTTGCATGTGCAACGCCGCTCGCCCGACTTCCATCCGTTGCAGCAGTCCTTCATCGACCTCGGCGCCGCCCAGTGCGGCTTCTGCATCCCGGGGATGATCATGGAAGCGGAGGCCCTGATCAAGGCCAAGCCGAATCCGAGCCGCGCAGACGTCGTTTCGCGCCTGTCTCGGAACACTTGTAGGTGCACGGGCTACAGCAAGATCATCGACGCCGTGCTCGACGCAGCCGCGGTCATGCGAAATGATGCGAGCACAGCGCGCCCGCAGGACGGCGACAGCGTGCGAGTTGGGGCCCGGATCGGAAAGCCCGATGGGCGCAATCACGTCAGAGGATCATCTCGATATGCAGCAGACCTGAAGCGAGAGGGAATGCTGTACGCCAAGATCCTTCGCAGCCCACATCACCACGCTCGCATCCTCGGCATTGACGCATCGGAAGCGATGGCCATGGAGGGCGTGAAGGCCGTCATCACCTGCGACGACATACCCGGACGCCAAACGTTGACTAACAGCCGCCCCCAGATGTACTTGTTGGCGAAGGACGCCGTGCGCTTCCTGGGCGAGGCGGTGGTCGCCGTCGCCGCCGAGAGCGAGGAGATCGCCGCCGAGGCGATAAGGCACATCAAAGTCGCGTACGACGTACTGGCCCCGGTGTTCGACCCCGTCGAAGCGATGAACGACGACGCACCACTGCTTCATCCGCCGCTGCCCAACTGGGTAGAAAGCGAGCACGTCGTCCTCGGGGACGTGGACCAGGCCTTTGCTGAATCCGACGTCATCGTCGAAGGCACATATACCACCCAGGCACGTGAACATTGCGCAATGGAGCCCGAGGCGGCTCTTGCCTACTTCGATGTGGACGGCAGGCTTGTCTTCCACTCTCCGCATCACCATCCGTTTACCGGCCGCCTTTGGCTAGCCGACATGCTGGCCTTGGACCCCGATCGCGTCCGCGTGATAGTGCCGCCGATGGGCGGGAACTTTGGGATGCGCGGCGAGTTCGTACACGCCGGGGTCGCCGGTCTGCTGGCCGTCAAGACAGGGCGTCCGGTCAAAATTGTCTACTCGCGCGAAGAGTCGATGCTGGGGAGCGGCAAGTCCGAGTCTTTCAATCTCACGTACAAGACCGGGGCAAGCAAGGACGGAAAGCTCACCGCTTTCAAGGCGCAGGTAATTGCCAACGGCGGCTCATGGATTCCTCGACCAGGAGCGAAAAGGGAGTTCTCTCGGATTTCGCACCTTGCGTGGGTCAGCGGCCCTTATGACATTCCTGTCGCTGACGTGGTCATGTACCAGGTCTGTACCAACCGGCCGCGCAGCTCCCCTCTTCGCGGCACGCAGATGCCAGACTTCGCCTTCGCTTTCGAGTCACAGATGGACATGCTGGCGAGCCGGCTTGGGATGGACCCGCTCGATTTCCGAATTAAGAACGCGATCGAGCTCAACGACACCGTGGTCGACGGCAGGGTGATGGATGAGTGCGTTGGAGCCAAGGCCACAATGGAGGCGTTGCGCGAGCCGTACGCGAAGGCGCTCGCCGCGGCACGTTCTGAACCTCTGGCCGGCCACTGGCGACGTGGTGTCGGTCTGGCCTGTATCTGGAAGCCCTTCGGCGGCGCACGGCTCGAAGGCGACAGCGGGACTGGCGGCGACTGGCTCGGATATCCGCTGGGTGAGTGCTCGGCCGGCATCGAGCTGACCGCGGACGGCCACGTGCGAGTGCTGACCGGAGCGGTCGAGAAGGGACAGGGCATCACGATCGTCTTGGCGCAAATCGCAGCTGAAGCCCTCGATCTTCCGCTTAGCGCAGTGCTCCCAACATTTGGTGGCGACACGCTCCTGGCCCCCTATCCACAGGCTACGAACGGGCAGCGAACAACCTTCACGGTTGGCGGGGCTGTGGTTGCGGCGGCTCGGATCATGAAGCAGGGATTGATCGCAGTTGCGGCTGACATGTTGCGCAGCAGACCCGATGAGGTGTCATTCAGCAAAGGCTGGGCGACCGTAGATGGGCATCCCGGCAAACGCCTCGGCCTGGTCGAGCTCGCACGTGGGCTGGAGGAGCGGCACCTGCCCTTGAAGTACGAATCGACATACAGATTCGAGAAGTCTGAAAAGGGTCAGGGCCCGATCATGTCGTACGCGGCGATGCTGCTGGAGATCGATGTCAATGTCGAGAACGGCCGCATCAAGGTTGGACGCGTCACCTATGTCGCCGATCCTGGCAGGGTCATCAACCCGCTCCTGTTCGAGGGGCAGGTGGATGGTGGGGTGGTGATGGGGCTTGGCTATGCCCTCGGTGAGCAGTTCGTTCCCGGCGAAACCATGAACTTCAACGACTACGGGCTGCCGATGATCAAAGACGCGCCGGAAAGCATCAACCTGCTGATCGTGGAGGACCCGGTGTACGGAAGCCCTTATGGGGCGAAGGGCGCTGGTGAAACGCCGTCAGTGCCCGGTATGGCCGCGGTCGCCAACGCCATAGCGCATGCGACCGGCGGTCGTATCTTCGAGATGCCGGCTCGGCCACAGAAGGTGGTCGAGGCAATTGCGTTGGCTCTCCGGTAGGAGGTACATGAGATGCCCGAACACAAGATCGGAACCCACCAGGAATGGCAGGCAGCCCGGGGCGAGCTCGCCAAGCTCGAGTCCGAGCATGCGGAGCGTAACGAGGAGATCAAGAGAAAGCGTCTCGAACTTCCCTGGGTTCGGGTCGAGAAGGAGTACGAGTTCGACACCGAGAGGGGCAAGAAGACACTCGCCGAGCTCTTCGACGGGCGCTCACAGCTGCTCGCCTACAACATCATGTTCGGGCCCGACTACACGGTCGGCGCCTGCCCTGGCTGCACCAGCTTGGCCGACGGGCTCGACGGATCTCTCGTCCACCTGCGCCACCACGATGTGACGCTGCTGTGTTTTTCGCGGGCGCCGATCGAGCGCCTGACGGCTTACAGGCGAAGGATGGGGTGGCAGTTTCCGTATGTATCGACCTACAACACCGAGTTCGCCTTCGACTACGGCCTCGCGCTGACCGAGGAGAAGGCACAGCAGATCCCCGAGGTCCAGGAGATGATCCATAATCCGCCCGCCTTTCTCCAGGAGTGGTCGGGCCAAGTCGGGGCCGAGCTCAAGGATGGCCTGCGCGAAAACCCCAGCTGGATTGCCTTCGCGCGCGAAAACGGCACCGTCTACCACACGTACACCGTGTCGGCACCTGACCCGTTCGTCGCGCCCTACTTCAGCTTCCTGCTGGAGCGCACGCCGAAAGAGCAACCCGCCGAGCCCCGCGCCAGGCGGAAGGACGAATACCCCGACTGAGACCAGTCGCGGTAATTCGCGGAGCCAGGTGTCAACGACGGCTGGGCTTGAGCACTCCGGCGAAGAAATCCGAGATCGCCGGCGCCAGGACCTCCGGCGTCAGCGCGTGGAACTCGCCCTCCAGCGCGATCAGCCATGCGGTGGGCAGAGCATCGACCAGGGCCTGGCACCCGTGGTGCATCCATGGGAGGCCTGGCGAGCTGACTATGACGAGCGTCGGCTGGGCCACGCGCGCGGTCAGCGACGGCGGCAGCGGCCGTCCTTCCTGGGTGCCCTGCAGAACGGCGATGTCGTACGCGAGCGTTGGTGCAACCGTCTCGAGGCTGGCAAACCATGGCTCCGTCCGGAACTGGGCGATCGTCTCCGCCGGGGTCCCGACGTTGGACATGAAGAGGGCAACGGCGTCACCGCGCCGTCCTTTCGCGCACAGTGACTCCAGCTCCGACTGAAAGCCGGCCGCCACCGGTGGGCGGCTGTCGTCGACGATGAACGGTGGCTCGAACAGCGCCAGCGCCGTGATCGATACGCCCTGGTTTGCAGCCCGGAGCGCGAGCGCCGCGCCCGATGACATCCCGTAGGCCGCCGCCGAGCCGCCCGCCGCCGAGATCACTGCGGCCAGATCCTCAATCTCGCGCTCCACGGCGTAGGGCTGAGTGTTGCCACTCTCGCCGCGGCCCCTGCGGTCGTAGCTGTAAACCGAATAGCCAGACGTTGCCAGGAGCTGCGCCAGCTTGACGAACTCCGGATTGCCCGCGCGGTGGCCGAACGCAGCGTGTACAAGCACGACCGCCGGCCCGTCCCCAATGCTGTCGAAGGCGATGACTGTTCCGTCTTTCGAACTGATGGTCTGGGCGCCCATGTCTGCATTCTCCTTTGTTCTCGGACCTTTTCCGAGGCCAGGGAGTTTTGAGACGCAGTCTGAGACCTTCTGGTACTGCGCTTGATACAGAATCCGGGCCATCATCCGCGGCATGAACCGACTCGCACTCTGCACAGTGACCGCGGTTGGCGCCGCTGCGATCGCCGTTTTTGATCTGGTGAGCGCGTGGACGATTCAGATGGGTACGCCCGCGCTGGTGGTCAGCATCGGCCTGTTTCTGGTTGCTGTCGCGCTGTACGGTTCGCTGCTGGTCTTCGGGATCGGCGAACGCCGCCGGATCCTGGCCAGTGCCGCCAGCTCTGCCGACGTTGCCGGCCGAGCGGCGAGCAGCATCAGGTTGAGCGCCCTGGCCGCAATTGCCCTCACCGTTCTGCTGTTTGCCAACTGCTCGGCTTCGGTGTCGTCTGGACCACCCACCTACGCAGGGCCGATGAACGATGTCCCAGGTTTCTTGAAAGGAAGCGCCGAAGTTCTCCTGCCGATCCTGCTGGTCATCGCCCTAACAGCCGCCCTGGCTTCCACGGCCGAGATGTATTCGACGCGACGGCAGTGGCGCTCAGCTCAAAAAGCGGCGCAGGCGGCCATATGGTCGGTGGTGGCGATTGCCATCATCGCCGTCGTGACGGTGCCTGCCGGCTTTGTGTTTTTGGCCTCCCAGTGCTTCTTCGCCACCAGCCCAGGCGCCTGCTCCGCGGGGGCAGCGAGCTTTACCAACGTGTCCATGGCCGGCACTTTTGCCCTGCTGCTTCCGTACGTCCTGCTGCTGATGCGTGCGCTCGGATCGGCGGCATCCAGTGGACCGAGCTCGGGTGATACAGCTTGAGCGGCCAGGATTCGGAGCTCCTTCAGGTTAGGCTCACCGCCATGGCGGAGCCCGATCAGCTTGCCGCACGAGCGTTTCGGAGTGCGGAGTACGACTTCAGCCAGCTGATGGGCCTCCCCCAGGCGCTCATGAGCCGGCCCGACCGGCACGGCGTCAGGCTTCTGATCGCTCCCACTTTTGCGCTCCCGGACGCGGCCCTCGACGCGATTCTTTCCTGGCGCCTCGGCCAGTACCTGTTGACTCGCTTCTACGATTCCAAGGTGGTCGCCGACAGCGACCTGGATAGGGAGGACCCCAGCGGTGTGCACGCCTCCGACGTCCACGGTTTGGCCATCGATGCCGAGGGCGGATTGCTCACGTACATGACGCTGAAGCAACCCGACGGCCTCGAAGGACACCTCTACGGCAGCCCCGAGCGTCCCTCCCTTCCTTGCGAGGAGGTGCACGGACGCAACTGGCAGGACAGCATCGTCAATGCAGCTGACATTCCGGCCGAGCAGTGCTGGGAGGCTGCCCGCTTCGTGACCGACCAGCGAAGGCGTGACGATCCCCTGATCCATCGCGGCGCCCTCGAGATCGGGCTCGCCGCGGCCCGACTTGCGTGCAGGCCGGCATTCTCCAACCGGGTGAGGCTCGTCACCGGGGATCTCGATCCCGAGATCGCGCTGCGCAACCTCCGGTATTTCTTCATTCCGGTCGCGACCTTTGCACCTCACCACGTGAGCCTGCCCGACGGACATCCCCTTCGCCCTCGCTACAGCGATCATCCGACAGCGCCTTTTCTCGCCAATGTCGCTGATATGGATTGGGCGACCTTCGTGCGCTGGGCCGACATCGACCTTGCGCTCAACTCTGGCGAGGAGGAGACCTACGTTCGATTCCTGCTGCTGCGCCAGTTTGTGAGTGTGAAAGAGTCTTCGCTCAAGGTGCCGAACCGGCCACAGGAGGAATCGCTGTATCCCATCGACGCGCTGACGTCGCCTTCCTCGCTTGGCGCCTCCGATGCCCTCTGGCGGAGCGCGACCGCTGGTGCGATTCCGTGGCAGGCGCTCAGCCTCGGGCCTGGCGAGCC
>DATCPU010000086.1:0-8383 GCA_036569925.1 Candidatus Dormiibacterota bacterium | reverse complement strand
GCACGGGAACGGTCCGCTCGACACGCCCGCCGGCACGTACCCGCACCCGCGTGCCCGCCACATGACCGCGGGTTTCACGCCCAACTTCGACTTTGACCTCATCCCCAAGTCGCATGGCTTCGACGGCGGCGTCGACGATCGCGGCGTCGGCCCCGGCATCGATGAGCGCGCCGAGGGTCATGTCGCCAGAGATCCCTGAAAAACAATCGAAATAGGCGACGGTCACGCGCGCGCCCTGTTAATCACCACGGCGGCCGCGTCAATCGGGCGCATGCTCTGCGGCCGCTTGGCGACACGGACCGACACCCCCGCCACTCTGTCCAGCTCGAGCACATGGTCGGCGATCCGCTGGGCGAGGGTTTCGATGAGCTTGACGGATTCGCCCTCGATGACCCTCTTGACGATCGCGTAAATGGCGCGGTAGTCGACGGTGTCCTCGACGCCGTCGCTTCGCCCTGCCGCAAGGAGCTCGGCATTCACTGTGACGTCCACCTTGAACTCCTGTGGCTCCGCTCGTTCGGCCGGACGCACCCCGTGACGGCCGCTGAACACCATGCCTTCCAGCTGAATTCGGTCCATCCACACCAATTGTCTGCCGAGGCGACGCCTGAGAATAAATCTTGATGCAGCAGGTGGAGTTGACGGTCAGGACGGCAGCAGACGGCGACCTCGCCGCGATCAACGCCATTTACAACCACTACGTGGCGGCAGCCCATTTCACGTTCGACATTGAGCCGATCACGATCGAGGCTCGCCGCGAGTGGTTCGCCGACCATGGCATGTCAGGCGCTACCGCGTCCTGGTCGCGCTGTCCGACCAGGAGGTCGTGGGCTTTGCCAGCAGCAGCCGGTTCCGGCCGAAGCCGGCATATCAGACTTCTGTCGAAACCAGCATTTATCTCACCCCTGACATGGTTGCGCGCGGGGCCGGCTCCAGGCTGTACGAGCAGCTGTTCAAGCTCCTGGAGGCCGAGGACGTTCATCGTGTGTACGCCGGCATCGCCCTGCCCAACCCAGGATCCATTGCCCTGCACGAGCGATTCGGCTTCAAGCGGGTCGCCCATTTCACGAGCAGGGCCGCAAGTTTGGTAAATATTGGGACGTCGCCTGGTTCGAAAAGCCGCTCGGTCGCAAGTTGGACGAATGAAATTGGCGGGAATCGAATGCAAGTGGATAGGGTTGAGTCATAGGAATGGCTGAAAAGAGCAGAAACCCGTGGACCGTGCTCGTGGTGCTGGTCACCGGCTTCTTCATGATCATGCTCGACACCACGATCGTGAACGTGGCCATCCCGGCCATGAGCGCGGGGCTCAAAATCAGCCTCGACGGGATCCTGTGGGTCCTGAATGCCTACATCCTGGTGTACGCAGTTCTGCTCATCACTGCCGGCCGCCTGGGCGATCTTTACGGACAGCGCAACCTGTTTGCCGCCGGCCTGGCAATCTTCACCCTGGCCTCAGCCCTCTGCGGTCTTTCGCAGGACGAAAATCAGCTGATCGCCGCCCGCGTCCTCCAGGGCGTCGGTGGCGCGCTTCTGGTGCCGCAGACGCTGGCGATCCTCACCAGTCTGTTTCCGCCCGAACGCCGCGGCGCGGCGTTCGGCATCTGGGCAGGAGTCGCCGGGCTCGCCACGCTCGCAGGCCCGACCGTCGGTGGGGCCATCGTGACCTACGTCGACTGGCGATGGATCTTCTTCGTCAACGTCCCCATTGGGATCGCCGCGCTGGTTGCCACCTTCATCATCATCCCCGACCTACGGCCTGGCCGCCGCCACGGATGGGATGTTGTGGGCATCTTCCTCGCGACCGCCGGCCTTTTCGGCTTGGTCTTCGGGTTGATAGAGGGCGAGCGATTCAACTGGGGTGAGATCGGCTCTTACGTGGTCACCATCCCCGAGGCCATTGGCCTTGGCGTCGTGCTCCTGATCCTCTTCGTGATTTGGGAGCGTTTCCAGAAGGAGCCGTTGGTTCCC
The DNA here is from genome assembly GCA_036569925.1 of Candidatus Dormiibacterota bacterium. Lineage (GTDB taxonomy): Bacteria > Chloroflexota > Dormibacteria > Dormibacterales > Dormibacteraceae > Palsa-872. Next base: position 6,412 of record DATCPU010000086.1, on the reverse strand, counting down.
CTATCGCTCTTCGAAGAGCGGAACTTCGCGGTCGCCAACTGGATCGGCGCATCGATCGCCTTCGGGATGATGAGCTTGTTCCTTCCGATCGTCATCTACCTGCAATCGGTGCGCGACTTTTCAGCTCTGACGGCTGGCCTGACACTCGCTCCGATGTCCGTGACCTCGATGGTGGTGGCTCCATTCGCCGGGCGGCTTGCAGACCGGGTCGGCGGAAAGTACATCCTCATGACTGGCGTCTTCTTCTTCGCCGCCGGATTCGGCACGTTGACGGTCGTCGCCGGCCCCGACTCGACCTGGCTGACATTCCTGGTGCCGGCAATCGTCGCAGGCGCGGGCATGGGGATGACGTTCGCACCCTTGACCACGGTGGCCATGCGCAATGTCGAGCCGCGGATGGCCGGGTCTGCATCCGCCGTGCTCAACACTACGCGACAGGTGGGGCAGGCGGTTGGAAGCGCCATCGTGGGAGCGCTGCTTCAAAACCGGCTGGCGATCACCCTGCACGACCAGGCAGTGACCCATGCATCCGCGCTGCCTGCCGCGTTCAGGGATCAGTTCATCGCAGCGTTCAGCTCCGTCGCGTCGAATGGGTTCCAAATCGGGACAGGTGAGAACGGCGCCCAGCTGCCGCCAGGGCTGCCGCCCGCAGTCGCTCAGCAGGTGACGTCGCTCGCTCACGATGTGTTCGTCAGCGGCTACATCGATGCGCTGAAGCAAACGCTGGTGCTTCCGATTGTCGTCCTCGCGCTGACTGCCTTTTCGGCTCTTTTGATCAAGCGCCGCGCGAGGCAGCCGGCCCAGCAGGTCGAACGCGCGTCGGACGAAGTGACAGCCGCAGCGAGCTAGTCTTAGGCGTCAGTGGGCGCCCCTTCTGACGGCTGGCTCGAGCGCGATGGAGTCAGCCTCCATTACCTCGAATGGATGCCTGAATCCAGTCCCGGCTCGCAGCCGCCCCTTTTCCTGCTCCACGGCCTCAGCTCGAACGCCCGCTACTGGGAGCGTCTCGCGCACCATCTGCCTAACCGCAGGCTGGTCGCCCTGGACCAACGTGGTCATGGGCTCACCGGCCAGCCGCCGCGGGCGCCGCGCTTTCCCGACGGCTATGCGACTGAGGAATTGCTTCAGGACGTCGAGTTCACGATCGACAAAATGAGCCTCGAGAAACCTGTGGTGGTCGGACACTCGTGGGGCGCCACGGTTGCGTTGGAGTTCGTGGGCATACATCAGGGTAGAGCGGGCGGCTTGGTCTTCATCGACGGCCCGGTGCAGAGCGCCGCCAACCTGTTTAGCTGGGAGGAGGCGCAGAAAATCATGCAGCCGCCGCTACCGCGTTTTGCGTCGTTCGAGCAAGCCGTGGCCCAGTCGAGGCAGGACTTCGAAGGCGCTTGGGACCAGGATCTCGAGTCATTCGTGAAGGCGAGGATCGTCCCCGACGGCAACGCGATGGTCCTGACCCTCACGGCGCCGGTGCGCCTGGAGCTCCTGAGAGGCCTTTACGAAGCGCAGCCTGATGTCCTGTGGCCGCGTGTCGAGGTGCCTGCGGCCGTACTGCTCGCCAGGCACGGGCCGGCGAGGATCGCGACATCTCGCGAAGCGGGCGCGGCAAGACTGGCGGAGCTGGCCCCCAAAGTCGAGATCAGCTGGTTCGAGTCGCCGCACGACATCCCGCTGTACATGCCGGCCGAGGTCGCTTCGGCGATCGAGCGCGTTGCGGCACTCGCTGCCGGCGATGCGTCAGAGGCGACCGCCGGATAGCAGCTTCAGCGCGGCCAGGAGAGCGGCGGCGCCGATAAAAGCGACGACGATGCTCCCCCAGAATCCGACCGTCGTGTTGGCGCCAAAGATCGCCGCCAGCAGGTAGCCACCGATGAATGCACCGGCCACCCCCACCAGGATGTCCGCGACGCAGCCGAAGCCGCGACCGGCCACCACCCGAGCTGCCACCGCACCTGAGATCAGGCCGACCAGGATCCACAACAGCCACGATCCCGGCTGCAGATTCCAGCTCGCCAGCCCTGCGAGTGCGAGGATCACCGGCTCGATATCCAGTTCGCGATCAGAGTAAAGACCTCCTCGTTGTCGCGGTCGTTGAACGGCTCATGGTAGCGGCCCTCCAGCAATCTAAGCTCGCTCATCGCCGGCGACTTGGCGTGCAGCTCCTTGCTGCCTTCGGGATCGATCAGACCATCGTTTGTGCCGGCCAGGATGAGAAACGGGACCTTGATCTCGCCCGCATGATTGAGAATGTCGCGAGTCGCCTTCAACCATTCCGTGTAAAGCCGGCTCGAGATCTTGCTGTGGACCAGGGGATCGGTGCGATAAGCCTCAACGACCTCGGGGATTCGCGATAGCAGCTTTGGGTCGACCTCGTTGTCGAGCGCAAGCTTCGGCAGCACTTTCGATGCAGTGGTTCCGAGCTTGATCTTCCAGGCCGGAACTTTGACTTTCACCTTGAGCGCCGGGCTCGAGACGACAAAACGCTTGATGTTGCTCAGCTTGCCCGCGAGAACTGTGCTCAACATCGTGGCGCCGCCGAACGAGTGACCGAGTGGCACCACCTCGCCGCCCGCGACTGCAGCCACGTGATCGACGAAGGCAGCTACATCCTCTGTCCATTGCAACCATGAATCGACGTGGCCTCGCTGGCCAGGGCTGGTGCCATGACCGCGCAGGTCGACCGCATAGCTGCCAAAGCCACGCCTGGCCATCCCCTGCGCGAACCGTTCGTAGCGGCCGGCGTGCTCGCCCAGGCCATGCGCGACGGCGAAGTTGATCTGGGCGCCGGCTATCGGCCACGCTCGATAGGCGATCTTCGTTCCGTCGGCCGAGCTGACGAAACCTCCGGCCGAGGCTGTGGCCTCAGCCGCCAAGGTGGCCGAAGCCGCGCAGGATCTTGAGCGCTTCCTGCTCCGCCTCCAACAGCGTCGGGGCATACGCGCGAATGCCGCAAAGCGCATAAGCCCACTCGGGGCTCTCTGGGCCTTGCGAGTGGAGCCTGAAGGTCGGGGGATAGAAAAATATCCTTTCGCCCTGAACCTTCTTGATCACCGGCCGTTTTGCCAGGACCTCTTCGAGCGCCAGGCCGCTGGGCAGGCGTCCCTTGTGGAATTCGAGCCGGCGGAGCTTGGCCAGGGGGTGGTCTTCATCCCTCATCGCGACGCGAATCCCGTACTCGGCGCTCAGGTCCCGCATGAAGATCGTGATGATGAGCGCGTCAGTCTCGTCGCCCGCCATCTTCACAAACCCAGCGGCGCTCAGGTCGCCTTTCTCCTCCAGCTTGAGATGACGGAAGTACTCCATCTCGAACAGGCCGGGCGAGCGCGAGCTCGCCACCCACGGCGAATCACGGCGCCACGTCCTCGCGGCAGCGAGCGATTCGAACTGCTCGTGGACTCGCTCGAGGCGCTGCTCTGGCAGGCCGTGAAGCCGATAGTGAAGGACTCGCGGCATTTGCATTTGTAGACTACCGTTTCAGGACCCGGGTCGCGCCGGCTCACGAGCCCGCCGCATAATGTCCACCTGCCATGGCGGCGCCTCGACCTGAACCGCCAGCCGCTCGGCCCCAGCGGCCAGTAGGAAATCACCCCTCCTGGCCGTCTCGAGGAACGAGCGCTGCTGCCGGCTGAGGTGGAACGTGCGCTGCAGCTTCGCGGCTTCGCCGGGTCGTTGGACTCCAAAGAACAGGACCGCGGGATTCGTGGCGACAACTGCTCCTTGCTCCGAGCTCAGCAGGTCGCCAGGGTTCTGGGTGGCGAAGACAAGAGACCCGTCGTACTTGCGGATCCTGCGCGCCAGCCCGACGACAAATCTTCGGATGGTCGCGTCTTCGAACAGGAGGCCAAGCTCGTCGACGATGAGCATTCGGCGACGGTCCTTTCTTTTGATCCGAGTCCAGAGTGCTTCGGCGAGGAGAAAGTGCACCGGGGCCACCATCTCATCGCGGAGCTCCCGCATGCCGAACACCACGATGGGCGCATCCAGGTCAACGTTCGTCGGGGCGCTGAACATCTGGCCAAGACTGCCGTGCACCCAGCGCGTCAAGATCGCAGCGACGCGCGAATCAGGTGCCAGATTTGAAGCCACATCGCGCAGCAGGGCGGGGTCCGCATCGCGATAAGCACGTCGAACCGCGGACTCGATGAGCGCACGCTCGCGCTCGTCCAGCCCTCCACAGATGGTTTCGCACAGGTCGACGGCATCGGCGGTCGCCGGACCGATCCAAGATTCGTCGCGCCGGTCTGCCGGTCGCAGCTCGAGGACATTGATGGCATGGCCTGAGCCCAGCGCCATGGGCACATCGACACCACCCAGCTGCTTGGCGAGGCCGCCATATTCGTGTTCTGGGTCGATCACGAAAACCTGGATGCCCAACCCAAGGGCACCCATCGCAAGCGACGATAGGAGGTAGGTCTTGCCGGCGCCGGAATGACCGAAGACCGCGATGTTCGCGTTCGAGTGGACCGCCTGAGCGAATGGATCCACTGTCACCGGGGAGCCTGTCGCGTAGCTCCGGCCGATCATCAAGCCGCCTTCCTGTACGAGCTCTGAATCCAGCCACGGAAAGAAGGTGACGAGCGTGCTGGTGTCGAGTACGCGCTTGCGCTGCAGGCGGTCAGTGCCTAAAGGCTGCGTCGCCAGGTAACCGTCGAACATTCGGAATTTGCATGGCAACAGGCGGCATAGGATCGACCGAGCAGCGGCCTCGATCATTTGCGCGCCGGCCTCTAGCAGCTCGAGGCTGGGCGAGGTCAGGGTCAGATAAGCCGAGACGTGGAATGCCTTGTCCTGGCTTGCGGCCAGGCGGCGCTGGAGGTCTTCGGCAGCGGGCAGCGCCCCCGCAAGAGCCGGGTCGGTTGTGCCTGCGGTCTGTTCGTGGATGCGCGACGCTTTCATGCCGACGAGCTGGCGCTGGAGGTATTCGACGATCCACGCGGCGGGCAACGGTGTCGCATGCCACGAGAGGCTGACATTGAGGCCGCGTGGAATCAGCCGATGCAGCCACCCCGCCTCGAGCTCCCCACCCGAAAGGCGATCGACGTGCCATGTGCGGCTCCAGCCCTTGGCATGAAGAAAGTGGCGCGCCTGCTCGGTGCCGAATATCGGCTCCTGGGCGCGGTCCGAGAGAGTGAATGTGATTCCCATCTCGCGAAGGGCGGCTTCAAGTCGCATCGCTTGCGAGCGCGCCGTGACCAGAACGACGCGAGCGCGCTGCGAAGACTGCGCGTGAGCGACCTCATCGACGAAAGCCATGTCAGCGTTTCGCGTCTGGCTCAGATCCAGCGTGGTTTGTGCAATCGGAGATGGCCGGGAACCATCTCCGGATTCAACTTGGACCACACACTGGATTGGCAGGTCTAGACCATCGAGAAGGCGCCGAAACCCATGGATCCAACGAAGGCGATCGGCTTCGGTTGCGCCGGCGAAGCCGATCGGGCTGGTTGTGATCGTCACCGCGTCGACGCTCCCGTTCCACAGGACGGCTGGACCCCGAGCGGTCAACCGAACCGGGCCAAGCCGAAGCCGCTGTTTCAAGCCGCGGCGGCTATGACTTCAAAGAGATCGCCAAAGGCTTTGCTTGCGGCTGAGTCCGGAAAGGCGTTGACGGTTGTCTGGTTCATCCCGGCTGCTCGCTGCACCAGCTCGTCCTCTGGAATCACTCCAGCCACTGAAGGTCCAGCACCGCGGTCCAGGTAGCACACGCGCCCAGCCTCGACCGACGCCACCGAGAGGTGTGGCTCAGACGGAGTTGGGGTGGATGCATAACCCGTGAACGCATCGCGTACCGACCACAGCTCGCTTGGATAGCCCCTCGCGGCAAGACACGCTGCGAGCTCGTTGGCAACTGTTGTCGCCCCAGCCTTCGGTGCTCTGCCGGTCACGACAATCACCACAGGTCGACTTGGTGGTTGCACCGGAGCCGGCCGCGATTTTCGATATGCAAAGCGCTGCGGCCAGCTCGGTTCCAACACGAAGCGATGGGTGTTGATGAGGAACAGCGAAAGGTCGGCGAGCCAGCTGTCGACAGCGCGCCCGTGCCAGCGACCCCACGCGGCGACCGCCCCTACGGCTACAACTATCGCGCACGCGAACGCCCGCAAGGGTGTTGGCGCCCATGGCGATGACCACGATGCAAAGCCGCTCACCAGGCCGCCGACCAGATAAGCGAGACGCATGGGGGTTAGCCCGTAAATAAGCTTGTCCTCGAGGTCGACGTCCAGGGGAGCTCTTGCGCGCATGCGAGGCACGGTAGAGTCACGGGCCGGCCAAGGGAACCTCGGCTGTTAACAGCCGGTGGACCTTAGAATCGACAGTCGGCCGTCACGCGCTCGCGTAGCTCAACTGGCAGAGCAGGGGACTCTTAATCCCAAGGTTCAGGGTTCGATTCCCTGCGCGAGCACCACATGTTGTG
>DATCPU010000085.1:0-17281 GCA_036569925.1 Candidatus Dormiibacterota bacterium | reverse complement strand
CCGCCAGCATGCGGTCCTGTTCGTCATTCCCCGGGTTGAACTCATCGCCCCCGACAAGGGCGAGCATTCCTGGCGATCTGGTCACGCCCGTAGCATATGGCGGTGTCTGACAACCCTTCCGTCCGGGTGCGCATCGCGCCGAGCCCTACCGGGTTCGCCCACCTGGGCACCGCCAGCTCGGCGCTTTACAACTTGATTTTTGCCCGCGCCCACGGTGGAACCTTCGTGCTGCGAATCGACGACACCGATGTGGAGAGGAACCGTCCCGAGTACGAGTCGGTCATCTACGAGGGGCTGCACTGGCTGGGCCTTGACTGGGATGAGGGCCCCGACAAGGGCGGGCCTACAGGCCCCTACCGGCAGTCCGAGAGGCTTGACATCTATAAGGAGCATGCCGCTCGCCTGATCGCCGTGGGCAAGGCTTACAGGTGCTACTGCACTGCCGAGGAGCTGGACGCGGAACGCAAGCAGGCGCAGGCGGAGAAGCGACCGTATAAGTACTCGAGGCGTTGCTTGCTAAATCCGCCGGAGGGCCGGACCGAGTTCACTGTTCGCTTCAAGGTGCCGGGCGGCGAGGTGAAGTTCACCGACATGATCCGCGGCGAGATGAGCTTTGACTCAAGCCTCATCGGCGACTTCATCATCGTCAAGTCGGATACATATCCGACCTACAACTATGCGAGCCCTGTCGACGACGCCACCATGAACATCACCCACGTGATTCGCGGTGAGGAGCATCTCTCCAACACGCCTTACCAGCTCATGGTGATCGACGCCCTTGGCTATGGGCGACCGCATGCATACGCGCACATGCCACTGATCCTCGCCAACGATGGCAGCAAGATGTCCAAGCGCAAGCACCCTGAGCTCAATCTGCTGCTCTATCGCGAGCAGGGATATCTGCCGGAGGCGTTGATCAACTATCTCGTACTGCTGGGCTGGAACCCAGGGACGTCGCAGGAGATCTTCTCGTTCGACGAGCTCGTTCGGATCTTCTCATTCGATAGGGTGCAACACGGCGGCGCCCGGTTCGACTGGGACAAGCTCAACTGGATCAACGGTGAGTACATCCGAGCGCTGAGCGACGATGAGCTGGCCCGACGCCTGCGACCATTCCTGCCGCAGCTCGAGGACGCGGCGATCCAGCGCGCTGCCCCGGCACTGAAGACGCGGATCACCAAGCTCGCTGATGCGGTCGCTCTTCTCGATTACCTTTGGACCGATCCGCCGCCACTTGCGCTCGATCCCGACGCTGCCAAGCGCCTCCGTGACGCGCTCGAGGCGCTCAAGGATGTCGTATGGGAGCCGGCCGCCATACACGACGCGCTCATGCGCGTGGTGGAGAAATCGGGGCTCGGACCGAACAAGACCTTCATGCCGATCCGCCAGGCGCTGACCGGCAAGAAGATTTCGCCGCCGATCGATTACACGCTCGCCTTGCTTCCAAAGGAGGCCGCGCTCTCCCGTCTCGCCGGGGTGGCTGGAGTCTCGAATTGATTCCTCTCTCGATAGTCATCGACCTCGATCCGAATCTGTTCAAGCTCGGGCCATTCCTCATCACGTGGCACGGAGTCTTCGCTGTGCTGGGCATCCTTGCCGGCGCACGTCTTGGGCTCTGGCTCCTCAGCAAGGACGGCGTCGACGTGAGCCATGGCGCTGACGGCGTCGCGTGGATGGTCGTGATCGGCCTTCTCGGAGCCCGCCTTCTTTATGTGTGGGAGAACTACAAGCTGTTCGAGGGCCAGCTGGGCCGAATCTTCCTGCTCACAGAGGGAGGCATCAGCCAGTGGGGCGGCCTGTTCGGCGCCATGCTCGGGGCCTACATCTGGGCGCGCCGCTCCGCGATCAGCTACTGGAAGGTGATCGACGCGGCCGGCGCAGCGACGATGATCGGCCTGGCGATCGGCCGCATTGGCGACGTCATCAACGGCGAGCATCACGGCACACCGACCACCCTGCCATGGGGCGTGGAGTACGTGAACCCGAGCACGCTCGGCCAGCCTGGCCTCGTCGTCCACCCCGAGGTGGCGTACGAGATGATCCTGACACTGGTGCTGCTCGGATTGCTGCTGCCGTTCCATCAGCGCCTCAAGACCCGGCTGCCCGCCGGCGCGCTTGGCGTGATCTATCTCGGGCTGTACGGCCTTGGCCGCTTCTTCCTCAGCTACCTCCGCACAGACCCAGCGGTGTTCGCAGGCCTTCGCCAGGCTCAGCTCGCCTCCCTGCTGATGTTCGTCATCGCAGTGGTCGCGATCCCGATTCTCATGAGGCGGCAGACGAGCAGGGTGCGAAATGAGCTCGTGTCGGAGCCGGCGGTGGCGCCACTGGAGCCAGCGGGGTTGTTGGCAGTCGGGCCAGAGGCGACGCCGTCACACGAGGTCGAGCCCGTCGCCTCCCCGATGCCTGAAACCGGGCCCGCCTCAGCGATCACCCCAGAGCCCAACGCGGCCCCCGCTGCGGCCGCCACCCCACGTCCACGCGCGCCCAGGAAACCAGCTGCCGACCGCCCTGCACGCGTCCCGCGAAGAAAGAATGCGCCCAAGCCTTCCGAGCCTCACGAGACGCCTGAGGATCTACCCGGCTGATTGCAGCAGCTGCTCAGCGAGCGCAGGCGCCTCAGGGTCGTGCTTGAAATAAACGTGAACCTGCTCGTGCGACGCGATGGCTGCCTTGATGTCAGCAAGCCATGGCTTCAACGAGTCGGAGTCATAGCCACGGCGAAGCCGGAAATACGCAACGGGCCCTAGCGTCGCGATGGGCGCGCGAGGCCATTTCTCCTCATCGGTCACCACGAGTGCCGCGCCGTGCTTGCGAAGCACTTGGTAGGTCTCCTCATCGAACCACGACTCGTGCCGGAACTCGGCAGCCGTGGGACGGCCGAGCGCGGACAGCAGACCAGCCAGAAGAACCACGTTGCGCTGCCGCGCGGGCGGAAACTGCAGCAGCACTGGGCCTAGGCGGTCGCCAAGGGGCGCCAGGCGCTCACCAATAATCGCTGCGAGCCCGATCCGATCGAACGTATCGGCCGAGTAGGTGAGGCCTCGGTGGGCCTTCATGCAGAACCGGAACTCCGGGCGAGTGCCCGCGGCCCATCCCGACAGCGTCGACTCGGGCGGCGTGCGATAAAAGCTTCCGTTCAGCTCGACGCCATTCAGTCGCTCCGAGTAGAACTCGAGCATGCGGCTGCCGGGAAGATTCGCCGGATAGAAGACGCCCTTCCAGCTCGCGTAGCTGAAGCCGGATGTCCCGGCGTAGAGAGAGCCGCCTATGACCCGACCACCGACGGTTCGCGAGCCACGACCCTCGGCGCAGCCGATCGCTCGCGCATCACGCGCTCATGCAGCTGGCCGCAAGCTGCGTCCGCTTCGCGGCCGCGAGTGTCGCGCACTGTCACGTTCAGGCCCTGGCCTTCGACCCATTCCTTAAAACGCTTTATCGAAGCGCGATCGGGGGCGCGGTAAGGAGTGTCCTCCACTGGATTGAAGGGGATCAGATTCACGTGCGCGAGCCGGCGGCGTAACAGCCTGCCCAACTCCTTGGCATCGCGCTCCGTGTCGTTGACCCCGGCGAGGAGGACCCATTCGTAGCTGACCCGCCGGCCGGTGACGTCCGCGTAACGCTGCGCCGCCTTGACCAGGAGATCCAGTGGATATTTGCGATTGATCGGGACGAGCACATCGCGGAGCTCATTGCGAGCCGCGTGGAGCGATATCGCGAGCGTCACCGGCAGCTTTTCAGCTGCCAGCTGCTCGATTCGCGGTATGAGACCGCTGGTGGAAACGACAATTCGCCGTGGGCTGATCCCCAGAAGGTCGGGGTCGGTGATCCGCCGCACCGACTCGACGACCGATTGATAGTTCGCCATCGGCTCGCCCATGCCCATGAAGACCACGTGAGACAGGCGTTTGCCCTCTGTGGCCAGCAACCTCGCAGCATCCGTCGCCTGCTCGACAATCTCGTGCGCCGTGAGGTTTCGTCCGAAAGGAAACTTGCCGGTCGCGCAGAACGGACAGCCGATCGGGCAACCTGCCTGCGACGAGATGCACAACGTCGACCGGTCCGCATACCGCATGACGACGGCCTCGACGGAGTGCCCACCATCCAGCTCGTAGAGCGTCTTCGATGTGAGGGCGCCGTCGGCCTCGCTGCTGGTGACGGTGCGCAGGGAGGTGCTGCGAAAATCGCGTTCGAGGTCAGCGCGTAAGGCCTTTGGAATGTCGCGCATCTCATCGAACGATGCACCCCGAGCCAGCCATCCCCAGATCTGTTTACGCCGGTAAGCAGGAGCGTGGTTCGCCATCAACCATGCCTCGAGCTCAGTGGCGGGCAGCGACAGGATCGCCGGTTTAAGGTCACTCACTGCGCTCACGATACCGAGGCAAACCACCCCGCTCGCGGCGGGGAGGTGGCCCGCAAGGCCGGAGGGGGCGTCCGGCCTGGCTCAACCGGTCGCTTGGAAAACCTCCTCACCGTTTCCTGAGCTGACATCCACTTGTCCGTCCTCGACTAGCTTCTGCAAATGCGCACGCGTCGTCATCGCGGCGGCGGCCAACAGCTCCTCGCCCAGCTCGGACCCATATACCCGTCGAGTGAGCTCCAATGCGGTGCCGGCGCGCAGCTTGACTTCTGCAAGCACCTGCGCCTCACGCTCCAGCCTATGGGCTCGGTACTCCGCGAGCTTTCCCATCGCGTCCGTCACGGGGTCCCAGTGGCCGGGGAAGAGCATCCTTGGCTCGAGCGCGATGAGCCGGTCGAGCGATTCTAAGTAGGCCGCCACGTCTCCCTCGGGGTAGGTCACCATCGAGCTCCCCTTCCCGAGCACCAGGTCGCCGGTGAACACGACGCGGTCGCCGGCCAGCCAGAACGAAAGGTGGTCGGCGCTGTGACCTGGCGTATACAAGGCGGTGAGGTTAAGCGTCCCCACCCTGACCATATCGCCGTCCCCAAGCTCGGGATACCTTCGAACCGATGCACCGTGCGCTGAGGCCAATCGCTCGGCCAGCGGAAGGTGGTCGGGATGTGAATGTGTGACCAGCACGACGCCCACAGTTGCGCCCGCCAATTTTCTGTCGATTGCCGATAGGTGCTTGTCGTCATCCGGGCCCGGATCGATGACCGCGACCACTGGCCCCGCGCCAACGATCCAGGTGTTGGTACCAGGGCCTGTGTAAGGCCCTGGGTTGGGCGCCACCACCCGCGTGACTAGAGGCACGGACGGAACCATCGGCGAGAGATTCGGAGTCCAGGTGGTCCAGCTGCTAGGCGCGGCCGAGCACCGGAGCGCGCGCATCGGTAGATGCGTAAGCGAGGAGCGGAGGTCGCAACAACGCAGATGGGTCGCATGGGCGCCGAAGATCCGTCGAAGGCTTCCGTTCGGGCCTCTAATGCCACTAGCGAGACTGGTGTGCGCGCAGGAAGATGTCGGCGCGATCTGGCCTGCTGGCGTCGAACCAGCCGTCGAGGTAGGACTCCACAATCAGCCTGATGAGCGGCTCCCCCATCTCAGGAACGGCCTGTACCTGCTTGGGGCCGGTGGCGATGACGCTGACCTTCCACCACGAGCCCATCAGCTCTGCCTCGACGGTCAGGCTCTGACCGCCCATCCAATCCTTGGCCCTTGTAAACGCTTCGACGAGCGCGGGCTCTGAGCCAAGGACCGATGCGTCGGGCGGAAGCCGAATGTCGGCGCCCTGCATGGCGAGGTTCAGCACCGCACCGAGCACGACTCCTCGTGCCCCCTCTTTGGGCTGAACCGCCGCCGCTTCCACCGCCGCTGCGCGCCGGGCCACCTCCTGCGCTTGTTCGAAGACAGTCTCCATCAGCTCCGGCCGGCCGAATGCCGCCTGGCGCGCGGACTCCTGTAGCGCGAGCGATGCCGACCGCAGCTTGTGGCCGAGCCGGGACAGCAGATAGGCTCGATGCTCGTCGGCCAAATGCGCGCCCAACTCCGCGCTCCGCCGCGCCAGCGCCAGCCCCGACTCTTCCGCCCAGCCCACCAGCCTGCCGTTCAGCGCCAGCGGTTGCCACGGGCCGCCAGGGGGTGGAAAGTCGACATCCGCAGGACCGTGGCGCTGATGGTCTGGGATCGATTCCATCCCGCCACCCACTCTCACCCACGCCGGAGCGGCTGCTGACTGGCGCCGACCGGCGGGGGCTACTGCCACTGGGGCGATCCGGTGGCCGTCCTGGAGCTGGTCACGAGGGTGTCTAACGGCTGGTGCCTGCGGTTTCTCGCGAACGGGCTTTGACCGCGCCGTCGAAGGCGGGCACTGTGAACTTGAAAGTGGTGCCGGTTCTGTCGCTGGACGCGACCCAGATCCTGCCGCCGAAGGAACGCTCGACCACCAGGCGGCACAGGTAGAGCCCAAGGCCCAAGCCACCCTGCGAGCGGTTGCGCCCGGCGGGTCCCGTCTTCTCGAAGAGCCGGTCGAGGCTCGGCGTGGGGAGGCCTGCCCCGCGGTCGGCCACTGTGATCTCCAGCCAGCCGCGCGGCGAGTTGCGGGCCTGCACCAGCACCGTATTGTCGGTGTACTCGAGGGCATTGCCGATCAAGTTGGTGAGCACCTGGGCGAGGTGGGTCGGCTCGCAATCGGCGGGAGGCAGTCCCTCGGGCAGGCTTACCTCGACCGCAGAAGCGCGCTCCGCATATCGGTGATGCAGCACCGCCATCACCCCTTCGACCGCCGGCCCGAGGTCGACGCGCTCGGGATTCGGCTCGAAGTGCCGTGTCTCGAGCTTCGCGATGATCAGCTGGCTCTCGACGAGGCTGAGCAATCGATCCGAAGATTCGTAAGCCTCCTGCAGCAGCTCCCGCCGCCCGCCCGCGTCAATCGTCGCGTCCCATTGCATGATCCCGGCGAGAGTGTTCTTCATCGCAGCAGCCGGGCTGCGCACCTCGTGGCCGATCGCCCGCAACATCAGGTCTTTGGCTTCGAGCGCGAGCCGTTGCGCAGTCACGTCCTCGTGGAGGGTCAGGACTCCGGCGGGCTCACCTTCAAGGCCTGGGATCACGACGCGTCGCACGTGAACGATGCGGTCGGGGTCACGCAGGTGCAGCTCGAGGGTGCCATCCGATTCGGCGTCCTCCCTCGGCACGGCACCCGCGGCCGCGTAAATCTCGTCAGGCTTTCGTCCCGGCATGTCCGAGGCCTGCAGGTTGTAGATCGACTCGACTTCTGGGTTCGCGTAGACGACGCGTCCAGCCGCGTCCTCCAGCATCACGCCGACCGGCGAGTGGCGAAGGATCGCGTTCATCATTCGGCGTTCGCGATCGAGGGCATCCACCAGCTCGAGCTGCCCGATGAGCACTGAGGCCTGGCCGGCAAGCACCGCCGCAAGCCTTCGGGTTTCAGATGCCCCGCCTGCCATCCGGGCCACGAGCAAGCCCGCCAGGCGACCTTCGACCTGGATTGGGATCGCAAATGCGTCGGGCGAAGCGCCCAGGAGATCCAGGAGCGCTCGCATCCGCCGGCCGCCGGTTGGCGAGAGCAGCGCCTTGAGCAGCCCGGCGCTGTCGGCAATCGGCACCCGCGGTTCCGGTTCGGATTCCATTGCCCGCCGCACGAGGTGACCGTCTTCCAGCAACCAGAGCTCTCCTTGCGAGCTCGCCAACGCGCGTCCAACCAGGCGCGCCATCTCGGCGCGAGCCCTTTCCGGCTCCGTTGGCGTCAGCTCGGTGAAGGCCGCCACGGCCTCCAGCGTCCGGATCCGTCCTCTGGTCTCCGCCACCAGCCGCGAGTTTTCGATGGCAACGGCGGCGTGACGTGCGAAGTCGAGCGCCGCCGAACCCGTCTCAGCGAGGTGGGCTGAGGCATGAACCGAACCGATGGCGCCGACCAGGCGGTCGCCGTACCACAGCGGGATAAGGCTCCATGCCTGCTCCCGCGCAACCCCTGTCAACAGTCCGGCGGGCGCCTCGCGCCAGCTGTCCTCGCTGTTCAAGCCGGCCCACGCAAGCACTGCCTCCGCGGCGGGGTCTCCGCTTCCACGAGTCGCGCTGATGCGACCTTCGGTATCGAATGCCCAGCACACCACGCCGGCGCACTCGAGCATGGTGAGGGCCTGGTCGGCGATGTTTGCGACCACGCTCATTAGCTCATGGCCGGCCAACGCAGCCAGCTCCTGAATGCGAACCGATTGCGCCAGCGCGAGCTCGTTCGCATGGTGGAGGCGCATCGTTCGAAGTGCGATGCCGACCACCGGCGCGGCCGCCTCGAGGAGCTTCAGGTGCGCGGGTGGAAATCGTCCGCCGTCGTCGCGCTGCGCCGAGATCCCGGCCACAACTCGTTCGCCCTGGGTCACAGGCACCCAAACGATATGGCCGCTCGTGCTGGCGGCAGAGCCATTGAGCGAGACCACGTCTTCGCCATCTCCGGCCGGCACCGATTCGATCCCTGGCCCGCCGTCCTCGATCAGGAGGCGAAACGCCGGCGTGTCCTCGAGCGGAGTCGGTCCGAACGGCAGCGCCGGCAGGCCGCGGTCACCCGTGAACCCGACGACGTTGCCCCCAGCATCCAGGTACGCCAGCACCATGTGAGTGGCGTCGGTGTAGTCACTGACCGCGGCGAACACGGCATCCGCGATCTGGCTTTCGTCGGAAGCGCCGGCGACACCCATTTCGAGCAGGTGCAGCGCCTCCAGGCGGGCGCGCTCTGATTGCGCCTGCGCGAAGTGGTCGGCATTGGCGAGCGCAAGGCTGACGTGCGCGGCGACGTCCTGCAGCAGCCTCACGTGCCAGTCATCGAACGCGCCGTCGTGATAGGACTGCAACGAGAGCATCGCGGTGATCCTGTCGCCGCTGAGCACCGGCACCCACACGAACGAACGCGAGACATCGCGATGCTTGCCAGGTGCTCCGGAAACGAACACGGCCGCGCCTCGTCCAACGTTCCAGCGCTCGCGCTCAAGTCCTTTGCGCTCAAAGCTGCGGGCCCATGGCGAGTGACGGACGAGGACCGGTTTGGCGGTTTCGTATGCCTCTCGCGACGGACCGGTGACGGCCAGCGCGACGGGGGGCACTACCTCCTCGACACCCGCCACATACTGGTAGCCCTCTGCGATCGGGCCGTCGGGCGACTGGGTGATGGTGGCGAGGATGAAGCCGTCGAAATCGAGAAATGCATTCAGCTCCTCGCGCAGCGTTCTCATGATCGACCAGCGGTCCAGGCTCGAGGCGAGCCGCCTCCCTATCGAGTTGACGACTTCGAGCTGGCGCCTCTGATCCTCGATGGCTTCATAGCTCCGCGCATTGCGCAACGCGAGCGTGACCTCGTCCGCCACCAGCTCCAGGAAGGCTGCCGTTGACGCTTCATAGGCGTATGGGCGCGAGCACCTGATGCCAAACGCTCCGCGCGCGGCGCCGCCTTCTTTGATCGCCACCCAGAGTGACGAAGATGGTTCGTGGATCAACAACGGCTTGGGGTCGCGCAACACAGTGCGGGCCGGCAAGAATTCGGCGCTGCGGAGCGAGATCTCCCTGGACGTCGGGGCTGAGTCCGCCTCGAGGTGGAGCAGGCGGGCCTTGTCTCCCCGTTCGTGAGCAGTCGAGACCATGTCCAGAGAGTCCACAGGCAGCAGCTCGCTGAGCGTGGCGCGCAATGCGGTCAGCACGCTGGCCTCATCAAGAGTCGATGCCATCGCCCGAGCGATGTTGTTCAAGGCAGCCAACCGGGTCGCCTGGTTGCGGGTCAGCTCGTTCAGGGAAGCGTTCGCGATCAAGACGCCCAACCGGCGATGGACCTCCTCGAGGAACGCCATCTCGGTCGCGGGCACGCGGCGCCCGCGATAGGACTGGTAGATCACGCTTCCGATCACCTTGCCCTGGTGCATGACCGGGACCCAGATCACAAGCCTTGGCGACATCCCTGCCCCCGGTCCTTTGGCCTGCTCCTCCAGGTTGGGGTCTCGGGTCGGCACCAGCGTTAGCTGGGGCCGCGCGTACATGTGAGCGAACATGGAAGTCGCGAGTGGGCGTCGACGCATGTCCTGGAGGACGCCACTGTCAATCGCCAGGGAGTGGTACCAACCCTCGCGCTCGAGGGTCTGGAGGACCACAACGTCGTAGCCGAAGAGTGGCTCCAACCCTCGGTATAGGACCTGGACGATGTCGGCCTCGGTGATGCAGCTTCCCAGCTCGTGGACGAGCGCCGCTGGTGTCGATGGCGGGAACGCCTTCTGAGACCGCCGGTTGGCCACCAGCGGCTGCGGGCGAGAACGGGTCGGACCGGCCACCTTTTTGGGTGGCGTGAGGCGGCTGATCCGCTTACGCGCTGGACTTGCCATGTGCACCGATATACTGCGCCTCGAGACCCTTGCCGTTCACTCCGCCGAAACCTATTGCGCCGACACCCGAGGATCTGCGCGGCTCGACGGTCCTCGTGGTGGACGATGAGCGTGCCTGGCGGGTCATCTTGGAAACCGATCTACGGATGCTCGGCTACAAGGTTTCCATGGCCGAGGACGCAGACCAGGCACTCGAGAAAGCGAAGTCGGACAGTCCTGAGGTGGCAATCATCGATCTCATGCTGCCCGAGCCGATGGACGGGTGGGGCCTGCTGAACGAGCTGCGGGCACGGGGGCAGAAGGTACCCGTGATCTTTTACACCGCATACCCGGTCTTCCCGTCAGGAACCGACGATCCGGACGTGGTCGGCTACATGAGCAAAGCAGTCGACCGCGCGGACCTGTATGCGCTGCTCCCGCCCGCGATCCGGCGCTCGCGCGAGCGCCGGGCTGATAGCTAGTTAGTGCCTACCAGTAGAAGTCGAAGCACTCGTACCAGTTTGCGCCCACTGCCATGGCCAAAGCCGCCACGATGAGCAGGGCAAAGGCAATCCTCTGCGCCTTGAATTTCCACGTCATCCCCATTACTCCCCTTGGTTTTTCCAACTAACGTCAGGCTCGGGAGCGAGTATGCACTTGCCGAGACGAGAGCATGTGTTCAGGGAACGTCAATTATTGTGAATAATCATGTAGGTCGCAACCTTGGAAAATCCGAGGCGTAGGTATGAAGGATGGAAATGCGCGAAGCCGGGAGCTGCGGCTTCCCCCGTTGCCCCCCGGGCTGGAGGTCTACCGGCCGGCTGAGGTGCTTGGTTCGGCCGTGCTTGTGGTCGAGGACGAGCCGGCGATGCGGCAGCAACTGCGGATCGACCTGCACGACCTCGGCTACCGCCCGGCGGTTTCCGCTTCCGCGCCGGAAGCGATGGAGGTGCTCGCGCGTGATCGCGTGGCCGCGGTGCTGCTCGACCTCGTGCTCGACGAGGGCGAGGATGCCGGTTTCGACCTGCTCACCTGGATCCGCCACCACCATCCCGGCCTCCCCGTGATCGTACTTTCGGCCGCCCAGGTCAACTCGGCGGCGATTCGCAAGGCCTACGAGCTGGGAGCGAGCTCGTATTTCGTCAAGGGCAATGTGCCGATGGCCCACATCTATTCGGATCTTGCCGCGCGCCTCGTCGAGCGCGGAACCGGCCGGCCGGGCAGCTATCGCTTCGGACGCCTGGAGTTCGACCCGACGCGCCGGATGGTCAAGCTCGGGAATTCAGAGGTGCGCCTCACACCTCAGCAAACGGCGTTGGTGCTGTACCTGGCCCAGGGCTCCAAGCCCGCGACGGCTCGAGACCTGATCGAAGCCGGCCTCTTCCGCAGCGACGCGGCGCACTCCACGGTCCACTCGGCTCTGTTGACGCTCCGGCGCCGTCTCAATGAGGTGGAGCGGGGCCTCGGGCCGGCATTCGTACGCGCCTCAGCTCGCGGATACAACCTGGTGGCGGTGCCATGACCGGCGATCTCCCCACATCACCCATCCCGTCCGAATCGGTGATTGAAGAGGTCATCGAGCTGCGGCGTCACTTCCATCGTCACCCGGAGGTGAGCTTTAGCGAGCACGAGACCAGCCACCGAATCGGCGAGCGTCTACGCGAGCTAGGGTTGGAGCTGAAGCCGTGCCCGACTGAGACGGGCGTGGTTGCGGTGCTCGATACCGGACGTCCAGGCAAAACCGTGATGCTGCGCGCGGACATCGACGCCCTGCCAATTCACGAAGAGTCCGGCGTCAACTTTGAATCGACAGTGGAAGGCCGGATGCACGCATGCGGCCACGACGCGCATATGGGGATCATGGTCGGAGTCGCACGGACCCTTGTCGACCGCATCTGGGACGTGAGCGGCCGTTACCTCTTTGTGTTTCAACCGGCTGAGGAAATCGTCAGCGGTGCGAAGGCGATGATCGCGCGCGGCCTGCTCGACGATCATCACCCGGACTCCGTCATCGGTCTGCACGTCACAAGCTTCACCGAGTCCGGAACCGTTATCACGCGACCCGGACTGATGTGGGCGGGCTCGGATGCTTACGAGATAAAGTTCGGCGGTCCTGGAGGACACGGCGGCATGATGGGCCGCCGCGGCAATGTGCTCTCGGCGCAGGCATTCCTGCTCGAAAGGCTGCACACGATAGTCGAAGGCCTGGAGCAGGACGGGGTGCAGTGCCACACCACGGTCGGCAACATCATCAGCGACGGAGCCTGGAACATCGTGCCCAGGGGTGTGGCGATCAAGGGCAGCCTGCGAACCTTCAATCCCGCGTTGCGCGAGGAGGCGCTCGGCCGCATGCACGACCTGCTGCAGGAGATTGACACGGAGTTCGAGGTCAAGTCTTCGATAGAGCTCGTGCACGGGACGGTACCCCTGATGAACGAGCCCAACGTGACCCGCACAGTGCTCGATGTCGCGAAGTCGATGATCGGGGACAAGGCCAGCATCCTCGGCCGGCCGCTCACGGTCAGCGATGACTTCGCCGAGTTCCTGACGCGAATACCCGGCTGTTACTTCATGCTCGGCGTGATGCCCGAGGGAACGCCGCCGCCGGCTCACCACTCGCCAGGATTCAAGATCGACGAATCCGCGCTGGAGATCGGCGTCAAGGTCCTGGCCGGAGCCGCGGCCCGACTCGCCTCTGCCTGACCTGAGGCACCTCTGATGCTGCTGCTGGTCGCCCTTGCGCTGGGCCTCATCGCAGGCATTGCGACCCGGGGAAAGCTCGGAAATCTGGCCAACGTCACGATTCGCTGGCCGTGGCTCGTGGTTGCCGTGCTGGTGGTTCGCGAGGCGGCGGTCTTCAGTCCGCTCAGTGCGATTGAGGGCGTGCAGTACGTGTACGTCGCAGCGCTGGCGGCGCTCGTGGCCTGGACAGCCTGGCACGCATCCCGACTGCGCGGCGCATGGATCGTAGCGCTCGGAGCCGCCTTGAACCTCGTGGTCGTGGTCGCCAACGGCGCCCGAATGCCGGTGGCTCCCGGACTGGCTGGTCGCCTGGTGGACCGGGGGCATATCGGCCAGTACGTGGTCATGGGTCCTGGCACCAACCTGGGCTGGCTCGGTGATTGGATCGGGGTGCCCGGTCCGCTTGGCGGCGCTTACAGCCCCGGCGACGTGGTGATCTCGATTGGCATTGCGGCGGTCGCCTTTCTTGCTACGCGACAAGGCCCCGCGGCAGCAACTAAGCTGGACGAAACCTCAGGTCCTATAGGGAGTTACCCGCCGTGATCATCTTCTGGATCCTCACGCTGTTTGTCGGCAGCTCGGCCTTTGCGTTCTCGTACATCTACCTGCAGTACGACGTCCTCTCCTCGCTGGGATTCGCGCTGGTGGCGATGCTGCTGTGCCGCGGAATCCTGAGCATCGTCCGGCGGTCGCTGATCTTGCGCGAGCGCATCTCACCGGAGAAAGACACGCTCACTCGAACCGTCGAGACCAATCGCGCCATCTTCTGGCGTCGGGCGCTCTTCGTCGCCGCATTGCCGATTCTCTATTTCGTCGGCGCGTACTACCTATTCCAGCTGGACCCGCTGGCAGCCCTGGACGCACTGCCGGGGGCCATCGTTTCAGGGCTTACCAATCTCCTCTACATCCTGTTCTTGCTGGCAGCCAACTTCATGCTCTTCCTGGGGCCGTTCTACATCTACACACGCATCGGCAAGACGATGATCAATCCCGACGACGCCAACTTCGGGGTCGACATTGAGGACGTCCGAGGCCAGAAGGCAGCCGTCAAGGAGATGCGCCGGATTCTCGATCTCATCGAACACGGAAGGATGTTCGTAAAGGCCGGAGGCAAGCGCGAGCGCGGAGTGCTCATGGTCGGCCCCCCCGGAACTGGCAAGACGATGCTGGCCAAGGCAATCGCAAATTCGCTTCACGTCCCGATATACATCGCCAACGGCGGTTCGTTCGCCGGCATGTTCATGGGCATTGACGCCCTCAGCGTCTTCCTCATGGTGCGAGCCGCACGCAAAAAGGCCAAAGTTTGGGGCGGCTGCATAGTTTTCATCGACGAGATCGATGCTCTCGGCCAAAGGCGCTCCGGTACGGGCGGCGGAATGATGGGCGGAATGATGGGCGGGATGATGGGCGGCGGCCAGCTCGGTCTCAACATGCTGCTGGTCCTAATGGATGGAATCGATAACCCGGGAATGATGATGCGTCAGCTGCGTGGTTTCGTGAATCTGACTCTGGACGGACTCTTCCTGCCCCGCGTGATCGCGTTCAACGGAACCCGCATCCCGCTTCGCATCCCGGCTCTCAAGGCGCCCGCGTACAACATCCTTTTCATCGGCGCGACGAACCGGCCGTCGGTTCTGGACGAGGCGCTTACGAGGCCCGGACGCTTCGGGCGCCAGATCGTGTTCCGGCTGCCATCTCGCGAGGATCGCAAGGACATCGCAGCCCTTTATTTCGACAAGAAGCAGCACGACCCCGCCCTCGACACCCCGGGCCGGCGTGACGAATTCGCGCGAATCACAGAGGAGTATTCACCGGCCGACATCGAGCAGGTGCTTTCGCTGGCGTTGCTGTACGCCTTCAACGACGGCCGCCAAGCATTCAATTGGCGGGACGTTCGAGAGGCGATGGGAAACGTTGAGGCCGGCCTTGCAATCCCAGTCGAGTACACCGAGCGCGACAAGGTGGCCGTCGCCCGCCACGAGCTCGGTCACGCCGTCGCCTCCCACTTCTACAAGACCGATCATGCCGCTGTGCGGTTATCGATTCGACGACGGGCGACTACGCATGGCGAGATCGGGGGCTATCACAAATCGGTTCCGACGGAGGAGCAGTGGCTGGAGTTCCGGTCACAACTGGCGGCGGATCTGAGAACTAAGTTGGGCTCGCTCGCATGTGAGCACGTCTTTTACGGCGAAAACACGAGCGGCGTCTTCGGAGATCTGATGCAGGCGACAGCGATTGCATGTCGAATGGTCGGGACCATTGGCATGGGCCCGGATAACCTGGATCCGCGGATGTCGATCAAGGCCGTCAACTTCGGAGAGCAGCTTATTTCGGTGGCAGAAATCACCCAAGGGGCACATGAGCAGGGCACAGCGGTCGGGGCGGTGCTGAGCAATCAGCGTGGCCGGCGCGTCGTCAGCCAGCTGCTGGGCGCCGCGTACATCGATGATTGGCGCCTCATGTATGTCAACAAGGAATCGATCGACCAGGCCGCCGAGGCCCTGATCGCACAGGGCGAGTTGATGGGAGACGAGATCTCAGGCCTTCTCGACTCGGTCGGGCTGCGCATGCCAACGGAGTCAGACCCCTATCCGGAAGATCTGCCGTCGGTCCCAGAGCGGCGCGATTTCGCGCCCGCGATCGCGGGGTCCGCCTGATCCGACTCACGACGGCCTTACTCGTGGCGCTTTGCCTGGCGCTTCCCGCACAGTCCGCTCTCGCGAGAGATCCGGATATGCTGCCGAGCCCGCATCACGAAGCGGCGCGAATAATGAGCGCGGAGCAGGCGATGGCGCAGGCCAGGGCCCTGCTGAAGGCTCTTAACGCGCAGACGCCTCCGCCGGCCCCGGCCGACCGCATCCGCTTTGACCTCAGCGTGGCCGCTGCTGCGTACGCCTATCGCAACGCCGCACGCGGAGAGGAGCTGAGGGTGTACGAGCTCGCAGGCTACGCCAGCGTCGAGGCCTCGGTGCTCCCGCTACTACCCGCCTCGCTCGCGCGATCCATGCGGGCGGCGATCGCGGGCTTGCATTTCCTGTACATCCTCGCCGGGATCGATCAGTACTACCTGGTCAACGTCCACTTCACACATCCCTATTCGGACGCCAAATCGGTGGACCTGCTGCGTTCCTACTACCAGGAGGCGTTCACCGAGTTCGGCGTCGATCCCAACATCCTGGCGGCAATCAACTTCATCGAAAGCAATTTCGGGCGCGTCAACGGCCCGTCATCCGCCGGCGCGCTGGGACCCATGCAGTTCCTACCGGGCACGTGGGCCGCGTTTGGAGCCGGTGGCGACGTGAACGACCCGCATGACGCGATCCTGGGCGCAGCGCGCTACCTGGTGCACAACGGCGCTCCGGCCGACATGCGCAACGCGATCTGGCACTACAACAACTCGTTCGACTACGTCGACTCCGTCCAGTCGTTCGCGAGCGCTTATAGATCCGACCCAGCGTGGCTCGACCGGATGTATTACTGGAACACGACAGGGTAAAGGACCGCCGGACGCGCCCTAATCAGGTCCGCGAGCAGGAGGACCAAAGGTCACGGTCGGCGGAACCGTCATGAACCTGCCGGTCTCCATGCGCACGAGCTGCCAGCCACCCTCATGCACATTCCAGTGGTGGCGATAACAGAGCAGGGCCAGGTTGGGGAGATCGCTGCCGCCGCCGTGGATCCAGTGCTGTAAGTGATGGCCTGAAGTCCAGCTCGCCGGCCGCTCACAACCCGGCCAGACGCAGTGCTGGTCGCGGGCGTTGAGGGCCTTGCGCTGCGGCGCCGAGATCACGCGCTTGGCGCGCCCGACATCGATCACCATCGAGTCGGAGTTAAGAAGGATGCGGGTGAGCGAGCAATCGCAGGCCAACCTCTCCACCGCCTTGGCCGAGATGGGAATCGAGAACTCGAGCTCGGCCGCCGGAGCGCCGTCGAGCGCCTTCAGCGTCTCCAGCGAGGTGGTGACCTGGAGGTGGGTGCGCTGGCTGCCGGTCTGCGGCACCAGCCCATTGTCGAGATCGTGCATTGAGCGTTCGACCAGGGCGTCCGCCAGCCGCTTGTCGTACCGCCGGTGGTCGTCGGCTCCGGAGCGCCGCGCCAATGGCTCGAGCGCAGTGCGGATGGCGGCGCCACCAACTGGATCGAAGACTCCGTTCAGATAGACCGCGCCGTCGTCGTCGGAGCTGATCTGCAGGCTGCGGTTCTCTACCATCTCAGCCTCAGTCGCGACATAGCCCTTGGGGTCGGCAGCATGCCGGAGATGGCGGCAGATGTGATG
>DATCPU010000084.1:0-1999 GCA_036569925.1 Candidatus Dormiibacterota bacterium | reverse complement strand
GCGGCGAGCGACACAACCGCATGAGGTCAGACCGAAGGCCGACAGCGATATGCAGAGTCAGCTCGCCGCCGATCCGAGACCAAACCGGCTGGGCCGGACGTCGCCGCCGACCTCGGCTGAGGGTGACAGTGAGCGATATGCGGGGAGTCGGGCACTCTTGGCGAGAAGTGCCCGAGATATGCGCAGGGCGGTTGGAAACGCCGCGAGAGTATCAATGTCCGCGAAACCCAAGCTATACTTTGGCTATGCATGACCGACCCGATATGCGGGGGCTTGAGGCGACCGCCTACTCCCAGCACGGCTACTTCACCACGAGCCAGGCCCGTGAGCGTGGACTCAGCAGCCAGCTTCTGAGTCACTACGTGCGCGGGAACCGGTTCGAGCGGGTGCGGCGCGGGCTCTATCGCCTGCCCGGTTTTCCTCGCCCGGAAGACGACGAGATGCGGGAGAAGTGGATGGCGGTTGGCGCCGAGAAGGCCGTCCTCTCGCACCAGAGCGCACTCGCCCTCCTCGATCTCAGCGACAACATTCCCAATGCGGTCCACCTGCTCCTCGGACGTAGATATCGCGGCCTGCGCCGTCCGGCCGGCGTCGTCATCCACACCCGCCCCGACGAGGAAGAGGTCGCCACGGTGTGGCGCGAAGGGCTCCGCCTAACCCCCCCGGCGCGAACGCTCGTCGACGTAGCCGGGGAAATTCAGCCCGAGCAGCTGGAGATGGCCGTGCGGCAGGCACTTGGCCGCGGGCTGCTGACGGCGCGGGAACTCGAAGAGGAAGCACGACGGCGCGGTCGTCCCAACGCGGTAAGCGCCGCCCTTGCGGCGGTGACATCGTGAGATACGAGACCGCCACCGCGTTCCGCATGGCGCTGGAGCAGCGGATGAAGACTGAGGCCGAGAGGACCGGCTTCAACCTCGCACGACTTCGCAAGCGAGTCGCTTTCGAACTGTTCCTGCGACGCCTCGCCCAGGTGGCGCCGGATCGCTGGGTGCTGAAGGGGGCCTTGGCGCTCGATTTTCGCTTGGGTGGAGCTTCGCGCTCGACCAAAGACATCGACCTCGGCCGCGACGACGACGAGGAGGCCGCGATTGAGGACATCGCCGCGGCGCAGCGACTCCGCCTCGATGACTTCTTCACCTTCACGGCAAGCAGAACCGACGCGTTCGACGAGGTCGATGAGTTTCAGGCGATTCGCTTTCACGTACGCGCCGAGCTGGCGGAACGCGTCTTCGAGCAGTTCATCGTGGATATCGGCTTCTCGAAATCAGCCGGCTCGGAGCCAGACAGACTGCGCACGTCGGACTTTCTCTCCTTCGCGGGCATCGAGCCGCTGGAGCTTCCCGCGATACCGCTTGCCCAGCACCTGGCCGAGAAGGTCCACGCTTACACGCGGAGCTATGGCACGGCGGGCAGGCCCAGCACGCGGCCCAAGGACCTGATCGACATCCTGCTCATCGCGGACTCACAGTCGCTCGAAGCCGCCGCATTTCGAGAGGCGCTGAAGCACACTTTCGAGACCCGCGCCCACCAAGAGCTTCCAGGAAGTCTGCCCGCCCCACCTTCTGAGTGGGCCCCGGACTATGGCCGCCTCGCCGAGGAGGTTGGTCTCGCACCCGACCTGGCAGCGGCCTTCGATCGCGCCGCAGCCTTCCTCGATCCCGTCCTTTCCGGCGAAGCACAGGGGGGCTGGGATGCAGCCATCAGCACATGGGCCGTCTCGGAAGACACGCGCCAAGAAATGGCGAAGATAAAGAAGCCAAGCTGACGCCGCTCCCCCATACGACGACGTTGAGCCGACCAACGAGGATCGTCGCGCGATCCAAGGATGCGCGAGGCGATCTCATGGTCAGACGCCGAGGTGGCCCGACCCCCTGAAATCGGTCCGCCCTGTTTGAGAGTCCTTCCCGCCCGCGACAATGGGCAAAGGAGGACCGAAGCAGGTGAAGAGGCAAAGACACACTCCCGAACAGATCATCCGCAAGCTGCGCACCGTGGAGCA
>DATCPU010000083.1:0-3329 GCA_036569925.1 Candidatus Dormiibacterota bacterium | reverse complement strand
TGCCACCACCGGGGTCACCGGAGCCGCCGCCGAACTGATCGACTTCACCAATGTGATCTCCGAACGGGTGCCGCTGCTGATCGCGGTGATCACGCTCGCCACCTTCCTGATCCTGGTGGTGATCCTGCGAGCGCTGCTGCTCGCCGCGATCGCGGTGGCGCTAAACCTGATCACCGTGGCCGTTGCCTTCGGCGTGCTGACCCTTCTCTTTGGCGTCCCCGAGGGCTGGCCCCTCGGCGGCCACACCTATGTCGACGCGATCGGCGCGGTCGGGATCTTCGGCATCGTCTTCGGCCTCTCGATCGACTACGCGGTGTTCCTGCTGATGCGGATGCGAGAGCACTATGAGAACAGCGCCTCTAACGAGGAGGCAATCGTCTTCGGCCTCAACAAGACCGCGCGGGTGATCACCGGCGCGGCGGCGATCATGACGGCTGTCTTCGTCGCCTTCGCCGGCGCCGACATCGCCTCGGTCAGCCAGCTCGGCACCGGCCTGACGGTCGCCGTCATTCTCGACGCCACCGTGGTGCGAATCGTCTTGCTGCCGGCGCTGATGCTGCTGCTCGGCGATCGGGTCTGGTGGCTGCCTCGGCCGTTGCAGAGAATTCTGCCCGAGATCGATCTTCATGGCTCGCGGGCGGGTTAGCGATAGTAGATGCCACGGGAACTTGTGTATTTTTGATCGCAGGGTGAGGACAGGGGGACCGGTCAGCGCTTCGCGACGCCAGGTCCAGTCAGCGTAGACAGGAGGATTCGGACGTGGGAAGCTCAGCAACGATGTCGTCTCTGCTCAAGCTCGGCCTTGCCTTGGTCGCAGCGCTGCTCGTGGCGGTTCCCGTCGCGTTGGCCGCTACCCCCGAACAGCAGGAATACGCCGATCAGGTCGAGCCGATCTGCAAGGCCAACTCGGAAGCGAACTCGCGCATTCTCAAGGGCGTCAAAGCCCAGGTCCAAAAGGACGAACTGGTCCCGGCGGGAAAGCGCTTCATCCAGGCCTCCGGCGTGCTGGGGAAGACGGTGACGCAGATCGCCAAGGTGCCACAGCCGGAAGCCTACGCGGCGAAGCTCGAAAAATGGGTCGGCTATCTGAAGAGCGAGAAGACCTACTTGCAGCAGATCGGCAGCAAGCTGAAGGCCAAGGACAAGTACCACGCGCAAAAACTTGCGGTGCAGCTCAACAACAACAACAACAAGGCGAACAACACGGTGATCAGCTTCCCCTTCAAAGAGTGCCGGATCGACTCTTCGAGGTTCCTCTAAGTTGCAGCGGGCCGGCTTCATTGCGGCCACCCTCCTGATGACCCTGGCCATCGCCGGAGTCGCAAGGGCGGAGGTTGAAAGGGACGGTGACATCATCGTCACGCTCGATGGCGGCATCTCGCCGCGGGCGCTGCCGAGGACCGGTATGGCGCCGGTGACCGTCACGCTCGACAGCACGTTCAAATCCGCCGAAGGCTCCGACCCGCCGCCGCAGCTGCGCACGATCGCCATCGGGATCAACCGTGGCGGCAGGGTGTTCGATCGTGGCCTGCCGACCTGTCGGGTGCGGCGGATCCAGCCCACCACGATCAAGGCGGCTCGCCGGATCTGCGGCAATGCGGTCGTCGGCAGCGGCCACGTCCAGGTACGGGTCCACCTGGCGAACCAGCCGCCGTTCACCTTCAAGGGGCCGCTGCTCGTCTTTCATGCCGAACCCGCCGGCGGGCATCGGCGCTTGCTCGCCCAGGTCTACGGGCGCAAGCCGCCGTCGGCCTTCGTGCTCACCTTCAGCGTCCTCGAAAAGCAGGGCACCTTCGGCACGGTGATCAAGACGACCCTGCCAAAACCCGCCCGGCAGTGGGCCTTCGTCACCCACTTCGACATGAAGCTGCACCGGGTCTACACCTACCAGGGCCAGAAGTACAGCTTCATCAGCGCCGGCTGTGCCGCCCCCGAAGGCTTCCCTGGCGCCGTCTACCCGTTCGCCAGGGCCAACTTCGGTTTCGCGGAAAACCGGCACGTGGTCACGACGCTGATCCGCGACTGCACCGTCAGCTAAAGACGCGCCCTGACAACTGCGCATTTCGGCGTCCTCGTCCTTGAACTGCTTGGTCAGGTCGTCCCTTTGAGGCCCGCGATGCCTTGGATTGCCTCTTCCCAGGCTGCTGGGACCTCGTCCGCGCGATCTCCGATATGGAGCTGGGCGCAGGTGCTGATCAGGTCGGCGAGCCGGTGGACGGCCTCGGTATCGCCGAGCGCCGCAAGGCGTTCGATGCCCAGCGCGTAGAGGTAGTCGCCGGCGAGCAGGGCGAGGTCGGGGTCATGGCCGGTGAGCAGGCGCGGCTCACCGTAGTGGAGGAGGTAGCCCTCGCGCACGGCCTCGACGACGAATGCGTACTCGGCCGGAGCTGCCGCCGCGCGTGGCCCCGCCGCGGCAAGGGGACCGAAGACCGGCTCCTCGGGCGGGTCGACGACGTGCGGGGAGATCGGAGTGTCCTCCGCCCGCAGCTGTGCCGCGAGAACCTGGAGCACCGCCGTGGGATCGCTCACGGCAGTGCCTCTTCGAGGGATTCTGCGGTGGCTTCGAGGGTGCGCTCGATCGCCGCGGCGTCGTGGGCGAGCGAGACGAACCAGGCCTCGAACTGGGATGGCGGCGGGTAGACGCCGCGGTCGAGCATCGCCCGGCAGAAGCGGGCGTGGGCCTCAAGATCGCAGGCAGCCGCGGTGGCGAAGTCGGCCACCTGCTCGTCACTGAAGAAGAGGGTGAGCAGGCCAGGGGCCGAAGCCACCTGCAGCGGCCGGGTGGCAGCCAGCTCGCTCAGCCCCCTGGCAAGCTGGCCAGTGAGCTCTTCGAGTCGGGAGTAAGCCTCGGCGTCCAACCGTCGCAGCGTTGCCAGCCCGGCCGCAACGGCCAGCGGGTTGCCCGAGAGCGTCCCCGCCTGGTAGACGTCGCCGGCGGGGGCGACGCGTTCCATTGTCGATGCGGGCCCGCCGAAGGCAGCGGCTGGCAGGCCGCCTCCCAACACCTTGCCGAGAATCGTCAGGTCGGGCTCGACGGAGTAGAGCTGCTGAGCGCCCCCGGCGGCGACCCGGAAGCCGCTGATCACCTCATCGAAAACGAGCAGCGCGCCTGTCTCCCGGGTGGCGTCACGGAGGAACTCGAGGAAGCCGTCTTCGGCGGGGACCACGCCCATGTTGGCCGGTAGTGGCTCGGCAAGCAGGGCGGCAACTGGATGCTCCGCGAGGGCGCGGCTGACCGCGTCGCGATCGTTCCAGGGCACCACCACGGTGCCGGCCGCCTGCGCCGCGCTCACCCCCGGACTGGCGGGGATGGCGAGGGTCGCGAGCCC
>DATCPU010000082.1:0-5259 GCA_036569925.1 Candidatus Dormiibacterota bacterium | reverse complement strand
CTCGAACACGGGCACGTCAAATGTGTCGCCGACGCCAAGACCGGCGAGCTGCTCGGTTGCAACATCGTGGCCGAGAACGCGGCGGACATGATCCACGAGGCGGTCGCGATGATGGCGGCTCGCACCCCGGTCAAAGTCGTTGCCAGAGCGATGCATGCGTACCCGACTCTGTCCGAGCTGATGCGCTCGGCGCTTCGAGAGGCGAGCGGCTAAGGGCGACCCCGCTCAGCCCGCGCCAGCGCCGGCATCACCACCGATTTCACGTAGCGGCGAGCGGCATCCATGCCTGCGTGCACGATCCGCCACTCGAGCTGCTCAAACGAGTTCTCTCCCTGGTTGAGCTCGGCCAGCCGCAGCTTCCAGAACCTCGAATCAACATTGAGGCCGGGCAGCAGGGGTTGGACTGAGGCCATCGCCGTGTGGGCGGGCGCATTTGCTGTCGGGCTGGCGGCTTGGCCGCTCAGAGGGGACGCCGCGGCCTGGACCCCGGCGACCGCAGAAGCCGGCGGGCTGGCGACCATATGCCATGCGACCATCGCCAGCGAAGCAACTATCGCGCACTCACAGATGACAATCCAGGGAAACGGTTTTCGTAGCAGGTTCGGCATACGGCCAAGCTAGGCCGCTCAGCGCGGTGCGTGAACCCTGGCTGTTAAGAACGCAACGAGCGAAGCGCCTGGACCCCACGCGCGATGGTGTCGATTCGCTTCGGAAAGCTGAACCGCAGGTGGCCTCGCCCTTCGCGGGGATCGTGGAAGAAGCTTGAACCAGGCACCGTCGCGACAGCCGCCTTCTCGATCAGGTGCCGCGCCATCGCAGTGTCGTCGTCAAAGCCGAAGCCACCGATGCCGGCCATCACGTAGTACGCGCCGTCAGGCGCCGATGCGTCGAATCCGCATTCCCGCAGGCCGTTGACAATGGCGTCGCGCCTCTCGCGGTAGTCGCCGAGCAGCTCAACGTAGAAGTCGGAAGGCAGGTCGAGCGCCGCGGCCACAGCGATTTGAAGCGGGTGCGCCGCGCCGACAGTGAGGAAGTCATGGACCTTGCGAATTCCCGCCGTGAGCGATGCGGGCGCGATCAACCAGCCCACCCGCCATCCCGTGACCGAGAAGGTCTTGCTCGCCCCGCTGATGGTGATCGTTCTGGCGGCCATGCCCGGAAGAGTCGCGATGCTGAGGTGCTCCCCGCGATACACGAGGTGCTCGTAGATCTCATCGGTGATCGCAATCGCATCGTGCTCGACACACATCTCGGCGATCAGCTCAAGCTCGTGCCTAGAGAAAACCTTTCCGGTCGGATTGTGCGGGGTGTTGACGACTATCGCGCGGGTCTTGCTGCTGAACGCGCGACGCAGCTCGTCGGGGTCGAATGCCCAGTCCGGAGCGGACAATTTCACGTAGCGCGGGACAGCCCCACTGAGCACGCAGTCCGGTCCGTAGTTCTCATAGAAGGGCTCGAAGATCACCACCTCGTCACCGGGATCGACAGCAGCCAGCATCGCGGCGATCATTGCCTCAGTCGCGCCGCAGGAGACAGTGACCTCCCGCTCGGCGTCGACGTCGCGGCTCCATGCCGCCGATTGCTTGAGCGCGATCGCCTTGCGAAGCTCCGGGGCGCCCCAGGTGGTCGCGTATTGATTGAAGCCGTCTCTCATCGCGCGGGCGGCTGCCTCGACGATGCGGGGGTCGGTTGCAAAGTCCGGAAAGCCCTGGGCGAAGTTGATGGCCTTGTCCGGCCCGTTGAGCTCCAGGTTGAGGCGCGTCATCTCCCGGATGACGGATTCCGTGAAACTCTGGGCCTTCAGAGAAAGGCGAGCTGAATGGCTAGTGGCCCGGATCTGCGCGCTCCAGTCGAATGTCTGTGCTCGAGCAGGAGTGGCACTTTTCGGGTTGCTCAAGCCCGCGTTCCCAGCGGCCACAGACGTTGCAGGTCCACCGCGTGGTGGCGAAGAAATCGAGGACGTCGGACCGGCTGAGCAGCCCCACCATCTTCCCGCGCTTGACCACCGGTACGCGGCGGATCTTCTCGCCGACTAGCAGCCGTGCGGCCTCGTCGATCCCGGTGTCCTCGCTGACGGTGATGACGTGCTGGCTCATGATGTCGCGCGCGACCTTGCCTCGCTTGGAGAAGACGTCGATCTCGGACACAATGCCGACCACATGGCCGTCGGCCCCGACCACCGGGCCCCCGGTGATTCGTTTGGAGTTGAGGGTCATGGCGATCTCTTCGACTGGCGTGTCTTCACGGAAGGTGATCACGTTGGTCGTCATCACCTCTTTGACTGGAATCATCGGGTTCCGAGCAGTTTAGCCACCGTTTCGAAATTGGCGTTGCCACCACTCAGGATGAGACCGGCTCTCCCCTTGGGGAATTTGCCGGCGAGGTAAGCCGCGAGCGGCAGCGCACCGGTTGGTTCGAGCGCGATGTGCATTCGCGTCCACGCGACACGCAGGCCTGTTGCGATCTCGTCCTCGGTCACAGTCACGATCTCGTCCACCAGCTCATTGCGAAACATGACCTCGAAGTTGCGCTCTCCGATTGCGGTGGTGCGAACACCGTCCGCGATCGTCGACGGGGCGGCGCCAAGGCTCTTGATGTTCCCGGCCTTCCACGAACGGTACGCGTCGTCTGCATTCACCGGTTCGACGCCGATCACCTTGATGCTCGGTCTGTGAGCTTTGGCGACGAGGGCGGTGCCCGATAGGAGTCCCCCGCCCCCAACCGGGGTCGCAATGACCTCCAGGTCCGGCGCATCCGCCAGCAGCTCCATGGCTGCAGTGCCCTGTCCGTGAATGACGTCCCAATCGTCGAACGGGTGGACGAGCGAAAAGCCGCGCTCGCGCATGACTTCTTGGAGGCGCTCCTCCCGGTTGGCGAAGGTGATGCCTTGCTGGATCACCTCGGCGCCAAGCGCTCGCGTCGCGGCGACCTTGGCAGGATTTGCGTCCTCGGGTATGAGGACGAGCGCAGGTATGCCCGCGGTCCGAGCCGCCAACGCGACCGCCTGCGCATGGTTGCCAGAGCTCACGGCGATGACCCCGACCGGTCGAGGCTCCCGCGCCATCTGAGACAGCACGGCGTTGAACGCGCCTCGCGGCTTGAACGAACCTGTGACCTGGAAGCACTCTGGCTTCAGCCGAAGGTCAGCGTCGAGGTCGGTGGTCAGGCACTGCGTGCGCCGGACGTATGGCTGGATCCGCTCGCGCGCCTGATGAACCTGCGCCTCGTGCTCCGCGAGGTATGAGTTCAAGCGGCCGCCTTTTCGGGCTCTGAGCTTGCCGCTCGGCGCCCGACATTGGTCAGCACGATCCCCGCCAGGATGACCACCATACCGACCACTATCGGCACGGTCACCACCTCGTGCAGGAGAGTTGCGCCCCAGAAAACTGCGGTCACAGGAACGAGGAGAGTAACGCCCGAGCCGCGGACTGGTCCGAGCGAGTTGAGCACGTAGTAGTAAAGGACTCCCGCGATTGCGGAGCCGGCGATACCCAACGCCAGGACAGCCGCGACGGCGCGCAGCTCGAAATGGGCGGCCGGCACGCTCGGGACCGCCAGCGGAATGAGGAAGAGGGCGGTGAACGCCAGCTGGCCGAGATTCGCCTCAAAGACGTTCACGCCGCGCAGCTTGCGGCGTTGATAGAGAGCCGAGATGGCATACGACATCGATGCGAGAAGCACCGCTCCGACCCCGACCAGGTCGCCCCGAATTCCGCCCGAGATGAAGTCAGGCAGGACGAGGATGATGACTCCGGCAAGACCGATCAACACGCCTGCGTAGTTGATCGGGCTGGGGCGCTCGGTGGGGATTACCCAGTAGACAAGAATTGCCGCCCACAACGGTGTGGTCGCGTTGAGGATGCTGGCGAGACCACTCGAGATCCGCTCCTCGCCCCAGGCGATTGCCACCCATGGAATCACGCTCGCTGTGACCGCCATCACCGCGAAGGGGAGCAGCCTCCGCCGTGCATCGGTGAAAAGCCGTCGGTGAAGAGCCATCATGAGCACGGCCAGCGCGAGACAACCTGAGGCCGAGCGAATCAGAACCAGCACCGTCGGGCTCATGTCCTGCACCCCGACCTTGATGAAGAGGAACGAGGCGCCCCAGATCAGGGCGATGGCCGCGAGGGCCAAATATGGGAGCCAGCGGGGGCGCCTGTCAGACACGAGTTGGCCAATCGTCGGTGGCAAGGACCAGCGTGACTGGGCCGTCGTTTTCGATCGTGACCGTCATATCCGCTCCAAAGCTACCGGTCTTCGTCTCTACCTCGCGCTCGCGGAACCGCTCGACGAAAGTGAGGTAGAGCTCCTCAGCTCGTTTCGGGTCGCCGGCCCCGAGGAGGCTCGGCCTGCGGCCCCGGCTGAAGTCGGCAAACAAGGTGAACTGGGAGACGATCAGCGCCGCGCCGTGGACGTCGACCAGGCTCAGGTTCATGCGACCCGCCTCGTCCGCGAACACGCGCATGTCGATGACCTTGTCGGCCAGCTTTCGAATCGAGCTCTCGTCGTCATTGGATGCCGCACCCACCAACAACACATAACCACGCCCGATGGTTGCAGCGCGGGGCTCACCCGCCTGGCTCCAGCTGACGGAGCCCGACGTCACACGCTGGACGACCAACCTCATATCGAGCGCGGAGATGCGGCCATTTGTGCCCTTTTGGCGGCATATTTGCCAGAAACTCGCCATTTGTGCCCTTTTGGCCGCATCCGGCTGCTCGCCGTCAGATCTTTGGTCCGAAGTGAGGTTCGGCGCGCACCAGCGAGTCGATGTACCTGAATCGCTCATAGCGGTGCTGAAGGAGCTCCTCCGTCGGCTGCGCCAGAAGAGGCTTCAGATGGCGATGGAGAGCTTCGTCCAACGCGACGGCTGTGGCCTCGTAATCCAGTCGTGCGCTGCCTTCGGGCTCCGTGACCACCTCTTCCACCACGCCCATCGCAAGGAGGTCGCGCGAGGTGAGCTGCAGCTGCTCGGCCGCCTCCACCTTGCGTGTGTTGTCGCGCCACACGATGGACGCCGCAGCCTCCGGAGAGGCCACCGAGTAGATGGAGTTCTCGAGCATGATCACGCGGTCCGCGACGCCCATGCCGAGGGCCCCGCCGCTGCCACCCTCGCCGATGACCGCAGCGACTATAGGGACGGGGATCCGGAACCATTCCATGATCGCCGCGGCGATCGCGGAGGCGATCCCGCGCTCCTCGGCCCCCGCCCCCGGATAGGCGCCAGGCGTGTCGATCAACGACACGATCGGAAAGTTG
>DATCPU010000081.1:0-1977 GCA_036569925.1 Candidatus Dormiibacterota bacterium | reverse complement strand
CGGTAGGGCAGCCCGACTTCTTCCAGCGCCCATTGCGCCCTGAGGTCACGCGTTTCGCCGATGACAGGCCGGAAGACACGTCCGAAGCCATAGAGTGTGATCATAGTAGCAGTCTAGCAGGGTCCGCTTCTGAGGTCGCTGGCGCCAAAAGCGGATGGACAGGAATCCACCCACTGCGGAAATTCACATGTGACACTCCTTTTCTGAGGCTGGGTGCGGGTCATCCGCACCCCTGCCTCTCGGCGAGAGCGGGGCGAGCTCGGTCAAGGGAGGGTCCGAGCGGCGCGCAGCGCTGCTTGGATGCCCTTTACCGAGACGGGGCGGAGCCCCGGCAAACATTGGCGCTGACCTGGCCGGATCTCGCTTCTGTCCGGGGTCGGCCTACAGACAGGCCGCCCCATAATGGGGTCCAAGGGACCGGTCGTCCAAGCTCGCAGCACGTGGTTTTGCGAACAGCCAGCTGTTCGGTGCCATGAGGATCGTAACGGACTTGACCGTTCCCGACGTCCGGCTCGGTCTTGCGCGGCCGTTGCCGGCGCAGCGCTTGGCCTACCTTACGCCGCGTTTGCCGCGGCGGCCGGACTGCCGAACTCGAATTCGCCGCCGGTGACCCAGATGCGATGCATGATCACGGCAAGCTTGCGGGCGACGGCGACGGTAGCGCGCTTCATGCCGCGTCGCTTGGCGACGGAGACGCCCCAGGCCCGAAGCCGCGACCACTTGCGCGTCCGCGTCATCAGCACCGACGCGGCTTCGTAAAGGAGGTGGCGCATCATCCGATCGCCCCACTTGCTGATGTGCCCAGAGCGGTCGATTTCGCCCGATTGATAGACGCGCGGGGTTAGCCCGAGATGCGCGCCCAGTGCCTTCGACGTGGCGAACCGAGCGGACTCGTCAATCGTAGCTTTGAAGGCGAGGCTGGTCACCGGCCCGACGCCGGGAATTGTCATCAGGCGGCGAGTGATGTCATCCCGGCGGGACAACCCGGCAAGGGTTCGATCGAACGCTTTTCGTTCCGTGTGCATGCCTTCCCGCACCCGCAGGAGCGGCTGGATCGCAGCCGACAAATCGGGCAGCGCGGCCATCTCCAACAACTCGGTGACGCGCGCGGCGAAGCGGTTGCGGTGTATCGCGCCGATCTTGAGACCGTAGACTTTCAGCAGGCCGCGGATCGTTCCCTCGATTCGTAGCTGTGAGGCGACGAGCTGCATCCGCACGGCCAGGGTCGTACGCATCGACTGCGCCGCCGGCGACTTGACGTGCACCGGCCGGTAATGGCCGAGGCGCATCATCTCGGCGATGCCACGGGCGTCATTTTTGTCGGTCTTGACCGGGCGCGAAGACAGGAAGCGCTGAGCGTGGCGCACCTCGATGCACACCACGGGAATCCCGGCCTCGCAAAGCCCGCGATGCAGCCATTCCGACAGCGGACAGGCTTCGATGCCGGCAAGATCAATCTTGCCGGACCATTCCGCCAGGCGCGTGACGAGCGGCCCCGGCTCGCTCGGCACCTTGCCTTGCCATAACACCACGCCGTCGCGGTCGACGACGCATACCGCCGTCTTGGCCAGCGACACGTCGAGCCCAACAAACACACCCATGATCGCCTCCTGGTGAACCGGTTGATCCGGGCTCGAGGATAGGGGGTCGAGCTCAGATCCGATTACCCCAGCTCGCGCGAGTTAGCTGCGGCGCGCAAGGCGCGCCAATTTTCTTGATCTGAATTCTATGGGGCTCCGCCCCTCGCGCGGGGAAGGGTGCGTGCGCCTTGGCGCACCGGCGTCCGCGTATCCCCGGTCTTCCGCCGCCGCTGACGCGGCGTTGTGCAGACCCGCTCGTGCCTCGCAGCCCTTCGGGGCGGGAGATCCCCCTCGCGGACACCGCCCATCCCCTTGCTAACCCCGGTCTCGCCGACGGGCAGAGGTGCAGCGCAGCGCTGCGCTGACACCCCAAACCCCACGGAAAGAGACACGCCAT
>DATCPU010000080.1:0-4979 GCA_036569925.1 Candidatus Dormiibacterota bacterium | reverse complement strand
GCGCTCAGCCAACCCGCCGACACCTCAGATCCAGCCCAAGCGCAGCAGCGCCTGCGCGAGGTCATGGCCATGCACAGGTTCGATGCGCTACATCAACCACAGACCTGGCTGGACCGCCTGCGCCAATGGATCAGCGACAGGATCAAGGACCTGCTGAGCATCTTCGAACGCGAGACGGGTTCGTTGCGCCTTCCGGCCTGGGTCGACTACGTGTTCGGCTCAGTCGTCGTGGCGATCGTGGCCGCGGTGATATTCAGCTCGACACGCGGCCGCTTGCGAGAGGGCTCCGCCGCGACGAGCCCGACCGGACCCAGGGCTCCGGCCGACTACTTCGCGGAAGCAGACCGCCTGGCGGCCGCCGGCGACCGAGTTGGGGCCATTCGCGCGTTATGCGCAGGCGTCGCCGCGACTCTGGCCGGCGAGCGGACCTGGGAGGGAAGTCCACTCACCGTCCGGGAAATCTTTCAGCACGCCCCAGATCCGGCCGGCCTGCGCCCCTTGTTGGCCCCCTTCGAAGCGGCGGTGTACGGCGGCCGTGACGTCGACAGGGCGACCTACGCCCGGGCGGTCGAGGTGGCGGGAGCGTTCAGGCAACCGAGGGAGCTTGCCGCTTGAGGGGTGGACGCGGGTGGGCGGTTGCGGTGGTGCTGTCCCTGGCGATCGCGGGGTTGGCGTATTTGGCCCAGCCACCGCAGGGTTCGCCGGAGCACAGCTCAACGAGTGATGCTGCGGACGGCGCCTCGGCTGCTGTCCTGTTTGCTCAAGCCATGGGCCACCCGACCCTCGAAGTGGCCGGCTCCTTCACGGTGCCAGCCTCGAACGACCTCCTGTTCGTGTTGACGCCTACGAGCCCATTTACAGCTGACGAGGCCGACCGGACCGCCGCCTGGGTGCGCTCGGGCGGAGTCCTCATCTACGCGTCCGAGCAAGGCGATCCTGAGCTCGATCGGGCACTTGACGTCAATGGCCTCAACACCCTGGTCGACAGCTCCACGGCGACCGCGGATCCGATTCTGGCCGGCGTCAACCAGGTTGCCGGTGGCGGTCTCGCCATGCCTCTCGACCCCGCCAGCAATCAGGTGCCGATCCTGCGGACCGCGGGAGGCTTCGTTCTTGGATACGTGAGCTACGTCGGGCGCGGCCGGGTCTTCGTGCTTGCCGACCCCCTGGTGCTGTGCAACGGTTACCTGGAGAAGCGGGACAACGGGCGTCTTCTCGCCGATCTTCTGGGCACCGACCGCGGCACGGTGGCCTTCGACGAGTATCACCACGGACTGACTTTCAACGATCTGTCCCCGCAAGCGTGGCTGCTCACGCCGTGGGGAGCCGGGATCACCTGGCTGGTCGTTGCGGTGTTCTTGGGCCTGCTTCTGCGCGGCCGAGGCTTTGGTCCGCTCATCGCACGGCCTGTGGGAGCGGGGAGGGCCGACGCCGAGTGGGCAGTGGCGGTGGGGGAGCTGCTGCGCAGGTCCGGAGCTCGCGCGGTCACGCTCGGAGTTCTCGCGACCGCAAGCGAGCGAGCGGTGGCTGCACGCACCGGGCTACCTTTGAAACCGCGTGAGCGCTTCTGGAATGCCCTTTGGGTTCGTGCGCCGGAGCTTGCCGCCGACCTGGCCGAGGCCGAAGGCGCCCTCAACAACTCCGCTAACAGCGATTCCGACCTTTTGAAAGCAGCGCAGCGGCTGCACGACGTCGCGTATCCGCTCTCCCCGGAGCGCACGAGGCTCCGTTCCACCACGTCCAAGGAGGTCACATGACCGAAGCTTCCGGCGCCGCCGGCGCTCCCGACTTCTACACGCGACTTCGCGATCAGCTGATCAAGGCTGTCGTGGGCCAAGAAGATGCAATTCGTCTTTGCGCTATCGCCTTGGTGGCCGAAGGGCATGTTTTGCTCGAAGGCGTTCCCGGAACGGGCAAGACTCTGCTCGCCAAGTCGATGGCTCGGGCGCTGTCCCTTCAGTACAGCCGGGTGCAATTCACACCTGACCTCATGCCGGCCGACATTGTCGGCACATCGGTTTATGACCTCGCGAATCGAACTTTTGCTTTGCGGCGTGGCCCGATCTTCACGAACGTCCTGCTGGCGGACGAGATCAACCGCGCCCCTGCCAAGGTGCAATCGGCACTCCTCGAAGCGATGGAGGAAAGGGGCGTTACCCTCGAAGGCGAACAGCTCGCCTTGCCGGCCCCTTTTCTTGTCCTGGCCACGCAGAACCCTGTCGAGTACGAAGGCACCTATCCGCTGCCTGAGGCCCAGCAGGACCGATTCCTGTTCAAGATCCGCCTCGACTATCCAAGCTCAGCCGACGAGATGGAGGTCCTTCGCCGATGGGAGTCGGGGATCGAGCTGCGTGATCCTGCGAAAGCCGGCGTCGAGCCGGTGCTGAGTGCCGCCGACATTGACGCGTGCCGCGAGCAGGTGGCAAAAGTCGTCATCGACGAAAAGATCCGCAAGTACGTCGTGGATCTTGCATCAGCGACTCGGACCGCGCCAGAGATCGCCCTCGGGGCGAGCACTCGCGCGGAGGTCCTGCTGATGTTGGCATCGCGGGCACTGGCGGCATTCGACGGATCGGAGTTCGTCACGCCGGATCATGTGAAAGCGCTCCTGGCCCCGGCATTTCGCCACCGCCTCATCCTCCGGCCCGAGGCCGAGGTTGGCGGCCAGACGCCGGATAGCGTCCTGGAGTCTGTTGCGGCCAGGGTCGTCCCGCCGCGCTAGTGCTCTTTATCGGGCCACTCTCAATTTGATTCGTGGCCTGGCGCCCCAACCCCGCCTGCTCTGGGCGATCGCGATCGGGGCCGCGCTGATCGTGCTGTCGATCGTGTCGCCGGTGATCGGCCTGGTGGCAGTTGGTTACCACCTCGGCCTTCTCCTCATCCTCGTGCGCGACCTGGCGTTACTGCCCGGGCGGTCGGGTTATCGCGTGCGGAGGCATCTGCCGGAGCCGTTCTCGCTGGGCGAGCTCGAAGAGGTGACGGTTGTGGTTGAGAATCCCGCTGCTGCCGGCCTCCACGCCCGGGTGGCGGACCATGCGCCCGCCGAGCTGAAACCACATCCGCGCGAGCTCGAGGGTCGATTCGACGAACGGGGCCGGCTTTCCGTCAGCTATCTCACGTCGTCACCGCGACGTGGCGCTTTCTCATTCGGACCTATCGACCTGCAGGTCTCGAGGGATGACGGTTGGTGGCGCCGCCAGGTTCGACTGCCTCGGCCGGATGACGTCGCGGTCTTTCCGAATGTGGTGGCGATCAAACGAGTGCAGCTGACCCTGCGCCGCGGCCTTCGTGCGATGGCGGGCCTTCGGCGAGCACGGCCGCCGGGCGCGTCGACCGCATTTGCCGGGCTGCGGGACTATGTGCGAGGCGACGATGTGCGTCGCGTGAGCTGGACTGCAACTGCGCGGCGTGACCGGCCGGTGGTGGTCGAGGTCGAGGCCGAGCGAGGCCAGCAGGTGATGATCGCTCTCGATTGCGGGCGTCTGATGACTGCGCCGGCCGGCGAGCTCGACAAGCTCGACCATGCGGTCAA
Organism: Candidatus Dormiibacterota bacterium; assembly: GCA_036569925.1. Classification (GTDB taxonomy): domain Bacteria; phylum Chloroflexota; class Dormibacteria; order Dormibacterales; family Dormibacteraceae; genus Palsa-872. The sequence goes on along the minus strand of DATCPU010000080.1, from coordinate 1,447 downwards.
CGCAGCGCTGATGCTTGCATGGGTGGCGCATGCATATGGCGACCGCGTCGGCCTGATGACGTTCGACGATCACGTCACAGGCTTCATCAAGCCCGAACGCGGCAGCTCGCAGATCAGGCGTCTCACTGAGGTTCTGTACGCGATCAAGTCCGATTACGTGGAGCCCGATTTCGGCCATGCGTTCACCCATCTAGCCTTGCGGCTGGGTCGGCGATCGATGGTTGTCGTGCTGACCGACGTCCAGGATCCCGAGGCCTCGAAGGAGCTCGTCGCGCATTGCCTGCGACTTGCCGCCCGCCACCTCGTTCTGGTCGTTGCCATGTCCGATCCCGCGGTCCTCAGGGCCCGCGATGAGCCTGTCACCACCTCGTCGCGTGCTTACGAGTGGGCTGCGGCTGAGGAATTTGTCGCCAGCCGGCGCGAGAGCTTCGAGCTGTTGCGGCGAGGTGGAGTGCTCGGGCTCGACGTGGTTGCCGGCAGTCTAAGCCCTGCGTTGGTCGAGCGCTACCTGGAGCTCAAGGAGCGTGCGCTGCTCTAGGCTTTTTGAGGGGATTCCCCCTTAAGGCGGCGGGCCTGGCAGAGCCAGATCCCGGCGCACCCCCTTGAGCCCGGCGTTGGTCGAACGCTATCTCGAGCTCAAGGAGAGGGCGCTGCTGTAACGCTTCGCCCCTTGCCCACCAGCAATAAATACGAGTAGAAGAGCAGGCCTGTCGTCAGGCCTATCGCCAGCTTGACTGCAAACGGTGCGTCTGATGGGGAAATGTTGCCCTCGATGGTGCCCGCGATCACAAGAAGGGGTGCCAGGCCGATGACCAGGATGAACGCACGTCCGGCCGCATCGACCAGCGCATCGACACGGCGTCGATTGCCCGGCGACAGCAGGGCCCAACCCATCATCAATCCTGCAGCGCCCTCGGCGACGATCACCGATAGCTCGAGGACGCCGTGCGCGATCACGAACTCGAACAGGCCGCCCGCCAAACCGTACGCAGCGGTGAGGCCGAAAAGACCGCCCAGGCTGATGCCATTCGTGATGAGGACGTAGATGACGGGCAGCCCGAACACCACCCCAAAGCCAAATGCCAGCATCACGACCAGGATGTTGTTGGCCATGATCGCGCCGCCGGCGATGGCGCGAACAGGAGGCGGTATGTCTGTCCACAGCTTGTGGTGCCGCACTTGATCGATGAGATCGGGGGAGGCACCGACGGCCGTGGCTGAATCGGGGTTGGCAAGAACGACGAAGAAGCTGACGAGGGCTGGCACGAAGAGCAAGGCTGCGGATGCCACCAGGTAAGGCCACGCTTCGCGATATGTGCGCGGAAGCACGACCGCATAAAACTCGCGAACCCTCCTCCACACTCTGCCGCCGCGTCTATAAACAACTCCATGCCCGCGGCCGACGAGGCCGTTGAGGTAGCTGTGGACCGGCTCGCCCGGCCAGTCT
>DATCPU010000079.1:0-9870 GCA_036569925.1 Candidatus Dormiibacterota bacterium | reverse complement strand
CCCGCACAAGCAGCGGAGCATGTGGTTTAATTCGACGCAACGCGAAGAACCTTACCTGGGCTTGACATGTTGGTGACCGCCGTGGAAACACGGTTTTCCTTCGGGACACCATCACAGGTGGTGCATGGCTGTCGTCAGCTCGTGTCGTGAGATGTTGGGTTAAGTCCCGCAACGAGCGCAACCCCCGTTCCATGTTGCCATCATTAAGTTGGGGACTCATGGGAGACTGCCGGTGACAAACCGGAGGAAGGTGGGGATGACGTCAAGTCATCATGCCCCTTATGTCCAGGGCTACACACGTGCTACATTGGCGCATACAAAGGGCAGCAATACCGCGAGGTGGAGCGAATCCCAGAAAGTGCGTCTCGGTTCGGATTGAAGGCTGAAACTCGCCTTCATGAAGCTGGAGTTGCTAGTAATCGCAGATCAGCAATGCTGCGGTGAATACGTTCCCGGGCCTTGTACACACCGCCCGTCACACCACGAAAGCAAGTAACACCCGAAGCCGGTGGCCTAACCTTTTGGAGGGAGCCGTCGAAGGTGGGACCTGTGATTGGGGTGAAGTCGTAACAAGGTAGCCGTAGCGGAAGCTGCGGCTGGATCACCTCCTTTCTAGGGAGTTTCTCTAGAACGTCGACCGGGCTCCCCAGTGACTGTGTGTCACTGGGAACGCTGCTCAGTTTTGAGAGACCGCCAGCGGAAGTACTCCGCTGTGTGTGCCTCGGTGGACCTTGAAAACTGTACAAGGCCAATAATAAGAACCTGTCGCAAGGCAGGTTCTGGGTAATTTAATACGACCCGCACACTTAGGTGTACGGGTCGCTCACCGTCAAGATAGTAAGGGCTTACGGTGGATGCCTTGGCACCAGGAGTCGATGAAGGACGTGGACGGCTGCGTTAAGCCGCGGTGAGGCGCTGAACAGCCATTGACCCGCGGATTTCCGAATGGGGAAACCCGGCGCCGGTAATGCGGCGTCATCCGGTGGTGAATTCATAGTCACCGGAAGGCAACCGGGGGAACTGAAACATCTAAGTACCCCGAGGAATAGAAATCAACCGAGACTCCCTTAGTAGTGGCGAGCGAAAGGGGATCAGCCTAAACCTGACAGATGCAAGCGGGCACGCGTTGTCTGTCGGGGGTCGTAGGACATCACGCCCGAGCCGTGCCTGGCTCGGCGGCAGTTACCAAATCAGGTGTTAACCGAAGCGAGTGGAACCTCGCACCACAGAGGGCAATCGTCCCGTAGGTGAAAACACACTGATCTGCCGACTGATGTTCCTGAGTAGGACCGCACCCGTGAAACGCGGTCCGAATCTGGGGGGACCACCCTCCAAGGCTAAGTACTACCTGGTGACCGATAGTGAACTAGTACCGTGAGGGAAAGGTGAAAAGCACCCCTGAAGGGGAGTGAAATAGTACCTGAAACCGTAAGCCTACAAGTGGTCGGAGCACCTTCGGGTGTGACGGCGTGCTTTTTGCATCACGAGCCGGCGAGTTACTCGTCAGTGGCAAGGTTAAGCGATGAGCGGAGCCGCAGCGAAAGCGAGTCTGAATAGGGCGACATAGTCATTGGCGGTAGACCCGAAACTGGGCGAGCTATCCATGGGCAGGCTGAAGCGGGGGTAAGACCTCGTGGAGGGCCGAACCGACCTAGGTTGAAAACTGGGCGGATGACCTGTGGATTGGAGTGAAAGGCTAATCAAGCCCAGAGATATCTGGTTCTCTCCGAAATATATTTAGGTATAGCCTCGCGTGATTGCGTGGCGGCCGTAGAGCACTGTTTGGACTAGGGGCCCTACCAGGTTACCGACTTCAGGCAAACTCCGAAGACCGTCACGGTTAGCGCGGGAGTCAGTGTGCGGGGGATAAACTTCGTACGCAAAAGGGGAACAACCCAGACCATCAGCTAAGGACCCTAAGTACTAGCTAAGTGGTGAACGATGTCCGAATGCAGAGACAACCAAGAGGTTGGCTTAGAAGCAGCCACCCTTAAAAGAGTGCGTAACAGCTCACTGGTCAAGTGTTCGGGCGCGGAGAATTCAACGGGGCTCAAGCTAGTCTCCGAAGCTATGGGTGTGCAGGCCTGCGGGCTCTGTACGCGGTAGGAGAGCGTTCCAGTTGCGTGAAGCAGGCGCGTAAGCTCCTGTGGAGTGGCTGGAAGTGAGAATGCCGGCATGAGTAACGATAGAGGGGTGAGACTCCCCTCCACCGATTGTCCAAGGTTTCCTGAGTAAAGTTCGTCTGCTCAGGGTTAGTCGGGACCTAAGGCGAGGCCGAAAGGCGTAGCCGATGGCCAACAGGTTGATATTCCTGTACCACGTCGATTCCGTTATGACCGATGGGGGGACGGGGAAGGGTAAGGGATCCCAGGCGATGGTCGTCCTGGGGCAAGCACGTAGCCAGTCTCTGTAGGAAAATCCGCAGAGGCGTTTTGACGCGAGGTGCGATGCCAGCTGGCTTGACCGCCGGCCAGTCCCCGATCCCATGCCTCCGAGAAAATCCTCTAGGCAGGATTCGCGTGCCCGTACCGATAACCGACACAGGTGGACAAGTAGAACATACTGAGGTGAGCGAGCTAACTCTCGTTAAGGAACTCGGCAAAATCGTCCCGTAACTTCGGGAGAAGGGACGCCCCGGTAGGGTGAACTCCGTACGGAGGGAGCCTGAGGGGGCCGCAGTGAATTGGTCCAACCGACTGTTTACCAAAAACACAGGCCTCTGCTAAGTCGCAAGACGACGTATAGGGGCTGACGCCTGCCCGGTGCCGGAAGGTTACGCGGACTTGTTAGCGCTTCGGCGCGAAGCAATGAAGCTAAGCCCCGGTAAACGGCGGCCGTAACTATAACGGTCCTAAGGTAGCGAAATTCCTTGTCGGGTAAGTTCCGACCTGCACGAATGGCGCAACGAGTTGGACGCTGTCTCAACGAGAGGCTCGGTGAAATTAAAGTCTCGGTGAAGATGCCGAGTACCCGCAGCTAGACGGAAAGACCCCGTGAACCTTTACTGCAACTTGATATTGGAGTCTGATGTATCTCGCTCAGGATAGGTGGGAGACTGTGAACCAGCGGCCTTGGCCGCTGGGGAGTCGTCCTTGAGATACCACCCTTGATGTTTTGGGCTTCTAACACCATGCCGTGATCCGGGTGGTGAACAGTGTCAGGTGGGCAGTTTGACTGGGGCGGTCGCCTCCTAAAGTGTAACGGAGGCGCCCAAAGGTTCCCTCAGCACGGTTGGAAATCGTGCGTAGAGTGTAAAGGCAACAAGGGAGCTTGACTGCGAGACCGACGGGTCGAGCAGGAACGAAAGTTGGGCTTAGTGATCCGGCGGTAGCAAGTGGAAGCGCCGTCGCTCAACGGATAAAAGGTACTCCGGGGATAACAGGCTTATCGTTTCCAAGAGTCCACATCGACGAAACGGTTTGGCACCTCGATGTCGGCTCGTCGCATCCTGGGGCTGGAGTAGGTCCCAAGGGTTGGGCTGTTCGCCCATTAAAGCGGTACGCGAGCTGGGTTCAGAACGTCGTGAGACAGTTCGGTCCCTATCTGCTGTGGGCGTTGGAGAGTTGAGAGGAGTCATCCCTAGTACGAGAGGACCGGGATGAACGTGCCGCTGGTGTATCTGTTGTCCTGCCAAGGGCATCGCAGGTTAGCTACGCACGGAACGGATAACCGCTGAAGGCATCTAAGCGGGAAGCCGTCCTCGAGATGAGCTCTCCCATCCCTTCGAGGGAGTAAGACCCCTGGTAGACCACCAGGTTGATAGGCCGGCGGTGCAAGCGCAGTGATGTGCTCAGCCGACCGGTACTAATGGGTCGAGGGCTTGACGGATATTTATTTCTTTACCTATGGTCTTGTGCAGTTTTCAAGCTCCACCGGGGCTGTCTCGCAAAATTCCGGTGGCGCATAGCGAGTGGGAAACACCTCTTCCCATTCCGAACAGAGCAGTTAAGCCACTCTGCGCCGATGGTACTTGGGGGGCAACCCCCTGGGAGAGTAGGTCGCCGCCGGTTCTTCTGATTCAGGGCCGCCTTCGGGCGGCCCTTTGTCGTTCTAGGAGCGTGCAGCGAAGCGGTCGATCGCCGAGCTCCATGATCCCGTGCTGCGCCGGTTGGCACTGCGCCGGCGACCCTCGCAAGGCTGCGCCGGGGGAGTGACAGGCTCGAGGCCGTACTCGCCAAGCGTCGCAAAATCGATCGTCAGGTCTACTGCGTTGGCCAACTGGCTGCTGAGGCTCTGTTGCGTCTTGAATTTCGTAGCGAACATAGGTTCGACTCTACGGACGCTTCCGGACGACTTGCGATTTTTGCAGGCGCTTTTGCAATTCGTGCCTGGCGGCCGCCTTTTTCGCTGCTTCGGCGGGCCTGTTGAAGGCGAGGACGAGGGCCGCCGTCTCGGCCGGTTTCTCGACTTCGGGCGAGTGTCCGGCGCCCTGGATCAGCTTGGTTTGGGCGCCGGCTGCTCGGTATGCGGCCAGCGCTTCCTCGGGATCCTTGGCTATCTGCTCCTCGGCTCCCATGATCGCCAGGACCGGCTTGCCGGTCGCGGCCGCGCGCTGCGGAAGCGCTTCTTCCCCGGTGTAGTCGTCAAAGGCTTCGTGGGAACCAGTGTAGGAGCTGTAGGTCATCTGCTTCACATCCTCGACGAATGCATCCGGAACCTTGAAGCCGGGGGCGAAGGCGATTTCGAGGCCATTGCGAATCGAGAAGTCGGGCTTGATTCGCCACAAGGTCTGCCCGATCACCGGCTTGAAGGGCAATTCGCCGATGAAGCCGACGTCGCCATAGCTGTCGTCCGGGATGCTGTCGATGGTCACCAGCCGGTCGACCAGTTGCGGCGAGCGTTCGGCAAGAGCAATCGCTACAGGGCCGCCGAGGGAGTGACCGACGACCTCGGCGTCGCGCACGCCTAGCCGCCCGAGGACACCCGCAACCAGAGAGGCCTGGTTTTCGATCGAGTATCCCGACGACGGCTTTTCGGAGCCGCCGTGCCCGAGCAGGTCGATCGCGATCACGCGATGGTCGCGATCGAGGCGGGGAATCACCCTGTCCCACCAGTTGATCGCGCAGGTGAAGCAGTGAATGAGGACGATCGGCGCCGCCTCTCGCGGCCCGTGTTCGACCACCTGCATTTCCCCGCCCGGAAGGTCAAGGATGCGCCCGCCCGGCTCGTTCACTTCAGCGGACTTGGTTTCGTCGTCGACGACCACGGCATTGACACCGATCAGCACGATCAGCACGGCCACGACCGCAATCAGGATCTTCCAGCCCCGTCCCATTACGCAGGTACCCTAGCCGGACCATGGAGAAGTTCGTCATCGACGGAGGCGCACCGCTCTCTGGCGAGCTTACGGCCGCCGGCAATAAGAACGCGGCCCTGCCCATCCTCGCCGCCTGCCTGCTCACCGAGGAGGAGCTGCTCCTGCACCGGGTGCCGCGGATTCGAGACACCGAAGCGCAGATCGCGCTGCTCGAACGCCTCGGGGTCGAGGCTTCCTGGGTCGCTGACAACAGCCTGCGACTGCGCGCCGGGTCGGTCTCCGACGTCGTCGTCGACGAGGAACTCTCGAACAAGATTCGTGCCTCGTTCCTGCTCGCCGGGCCGCTGCTGGCACGCTTCGGGGAGGCGCGCATGCCGCCGCCGGGCGGCGACTTCATCGGCCGCCGCCGCCTCGACGCGCACCTCGACGCCTTCTCGGACCTCGGCGCCGATGTCGACGGCGATCGCTGGATCGAGTTGAAGGCGCCGGCGGGGGGGCTGCGACCCTGCGCGATCTTCATGGACGAGCCCTCGGTGATGGGCACGGAGAACGCGCTGATGGCGGCGGCGCTGACGCCGGGCCCGACGACCATCTCCAACGCCGCCTCGGAGCCGCATGTCCAAGATCTCGCCCACCTGCTGAGCGCGATGGGCGCCGAGGTGACGGGGATCGGCTCCAACGTGATGACGGTTCACGGACGCGACCGCCTCGGCGGTGCCGAGCACACGATCTCCCCCGACCACATCGAGGTCGGCAGCTTCATGGCGTTAGCCGCCGCAACCGGCGGCGAACTGCGGATCCGCGATGTCGCGCCCGCCGATCTGGTCATGGTGCGACGCCAGTTCCGCCGTCTCGGCCTGGAATCGACGATCGAAGGGGAGGACGTGATCGTGCCTCCCGAACAGCGACTGCGGATCAAAGCCGACATCGGCGATGCGATCCCGAAGATCGAGGACGGCCCCTGGCCGGCATTTCCCGCCGACCTGACCTCGATTGCGCTGGCCCTCGCCACCCAGGCGGACGGCGAGATCCTGATCTTCGAGAAGATGTTCGAGAACCGCCTCTTCTTCGTCGACAAGCTGGTCGCGATGGGCGCTCGGATCACGCTTTGCGATCCCCACAGGGCGATCGTCAGCGGTCCGAGCCGGCTTCACGGCGAGCGAGTCGAGAGCCCCGACATCAGGGCCGGAATGGCGATGCTCATCGCGGCCCTGGCAGCGGAGGGCACCTCGGAGATCGGCAACATCCGCCAGATCGACCGTGGCTACGAGTCGATCGACGAGCGCCTACGCGGTCTCGGCGCCCAGATCGAACGCGTCTCTGCAGAGATCCCGGCGTAGGGCCGCAAGCAGGCTTTCGGCGCCCACTCTCGTAAGGTCAGGCGGATGATCCACCCGATCCCCCCAGGGACGCGCGACATCCTCCCCGACGAGATGCGGGAGCTGCGCCGCCTGCACCTCGCGATGATCGAAGTGTTCGAGAGCCGTGGCTACGGCGAGGTGGCGACGCCCGCGATCGAGTACGACGAGGTGCTGGCCCGCGGCGACGGTCGTACGGCGGCGTCCGCCTACCGCTTCTTCGATGAGCGCGGCGACTTGTTGGCGCTGCGCTCCGACATGACCGTGCCGATCGCGCGCCTGGTCGCCTCGCGATACGCCGATACCGAGTGGCCGCTGCGTCTTTGCTATCTGGCAAACGCTTTCCGTGCGGTGCGTCCTCAGCGCGGTCAGATGCGTGAGTTCGCCCAGGCAGGCGTCGAGCTGATCGGAGCGCCGGCCCCGGGCGGCACGGTAGAGGTCATCGAGGTCTTGGAGGCGACCCTCGACGCGGCAGGCCTCGATCGAGCGGTGATCGGACTCGGCGACGCCGATCTCTACCGCCAGCTGCTGACAGAGCTCGAGGTCGAAGGGGAGGCGCGCGATGCGATCCTGGAGCGGCTGGCGATGCACGACCTGGTCGGCCTCGAGGTGGAGCTCTCCCAAGCCGGACTCGGTGCCGAGCAGGTGAGCACCTGTGTTGCGCTCTCGCAGCTGCGCGGCGGCCGCGAGGTTCTCGATCAGGCTCGCGCAATCGGCGGGGGGGCCGTCGAGCGGGCGACCGCGCGGCTGGGGGAGACCTTCGGGGCGCTGGAAGAACGCGGCGTCGCCGAGCGCGTCCGCGTCGATCTCGGCCTGCTGCGCGACCTCGGCTATTACAGCGGCGCCATCCTCGAGGTCTACGACCCCGCCGTCGGCCATGTACTGGGAGGTGGGGGACGCTACGACGGGTTGCTCAAACGGTTCGGCATCGACCTGCCCGCGGCAGGGTTTGCCCTTTATCTCGAGAGGGTCCACGTTGCCCAGATGGAGGAGTCGCGGCGAGAGGGGCCCTCGTGAGCGTCGAAGTCGCCGGAATGGCCGGCGCGAAGGCCGGCGGACCGCTGAAGCTCGCGGTGCCTCGCGGTGCGCTGCTCTCGGGAACGCTCGACGTCCTCGACGCCGCCGGAGTCGACACCGCCGCGGTGCGCGGCGAGTCGCGTTCGCTGATCTTCCCGGGCCAGGGGATCACGCTGGTGACGATGCGCCCCTCCGACGTGCCGACCTACGTCGAGGCCGGCGCCGCCGACGTCGGCATCACCGGCAAGGACGTGCTGCTCGAGCAGGCGGACCGCATGGTCTACGAGCTGCTCGACCTCGGCTTCGGGCGGTGCCGCATGGTTCTTGCGGGGCGCAGGGGAGACGAAAGCCTCGGTGAGTCGCAGCGGCGGCTGGGGATGATGCGCATCGCCACCAAGTACCCGCGCATCGCCGAGCGCTACTTCGAGTCGACCGGCCGCCAGGTCGAGACGATCGAGGTCAAGGGCTCGGTCGAGCTCGCACCGCTGATCGGCCTGGGAGACGGGATCGTCGACCTGGTCGCCACCGGCCGCACGCTGGAAGAGAACGACCTCGAGGTGCGCGAGGAGATCGTCGAGTGCACCGCCCGCTTCGTCGCCAACCGGGTCGCCCATAAGCTGCGAGCGAAGGAGATCGACGAGCTGACCGCCAAGTTGCGCGAGGCGACCGCGCCGTGAGGGTGCAGCGCTTCATCTGGGAGGGGGCCGGCGCCACCGCCGGCGCGATTCGCGCCTGGGGATCGGATGCGGAGCCCGCGATCGACGTCGCTCCGATCGAACGTGAAGTGCGCGAGGAGGGCGACGCCGCGCTGCTGCGCCTGACCGAACGCTTCGACGCGACCGAGCGGGCGCCGGAATCTCTGCGAGTCGATCCAGATGCGCTTGCAGCAGCACTGGCCGGGCTCGATGCCGGCCTTCGCGACTCGCTCGAGCTGGCTGCCGCCAACGTGGGCGCGGTGGCCGATGCACAGGCGGCCGCCCAGCCGCGCCGGGTCGATCTGCCCGAGGGACAATCGGTGCTCCTGCGTGAGGTCGCCACGGAGGCCGCCGGCATCTACGCGCCGGGCGGCCGCGCCGCCTACCCATCGAGCGTCCTGATGTGCGCGATTCCCGCCCGGGCGGCGGGGGTGGAGCGACTGGCGCTTGCTTCGCCGCCCGGCCCCGATGGCGAGCTGCACCCCCTGGTCCTGGCCGCCGCCGCTCTTTGCGAAATCGACGAGGTCTACGCGGTCGGCGGCGCTCAAGCCATCTTTGCCCTTGCCTACGGCAGCGAGACGATCGACCCCGTCGACGTCATCGCCGGCCCGGGCAACGCCTGGGTACGCGAGGCGAAGCGAGCCGTCAGCGGAGTGGTAGGCATCGACTCGCTTGCCGGCCCGTCTGAGCTGATGGTTGTCGCCGGCGGCGATACCGAACCCGAATGGGCGGCGCTCGATCTCTGCGCGCAGGCGGAGCACGGCGGCGAGGGGCTGCTGGTCGTCTGCGCAGTCGCCGAGGCGATGCTCGAGGACGTCGTCGCGGCAACCGAACGCCTCGCCGGCGAGCGACCTGGCGTAGGGGACTCGCCGCTGGCCCTGGTCACGGTCGCCGGCGCCCGCGACACGATCGACCTGGCCAACGCGCTCGCTCCCGAGCACCTGGAGCTGCTCGACGGGGAGGCTGCGACCCTTGCCGGTCACGTGCGGACTGCGGGCTGTGTCTTCGTCGGCCCCTACTCGGCCACCGCCTTCGGCGACTACGCCGCCGGCTCCAACCACGTCCTGCCGACCGGCGGGGCGGGACGTTTCTCCGGCCCGCTCGGGCCAGGCGTCTTCCGCCGAACGGTTGCCTCAGTGGAGGTTCCCGCCGACGCCGCAGCGAAGCTGGCGCCGCACGTCGACGCCCTCGCTCGCGCCGAGGGCTTCCCCGTTCATGGCGAGTCGGCGATGATTAGGACGCGATGAGCAGAACCGCTAATAGAGAACGCAGCACCGCCGAGACCAAGATCAAGCTCTCGCTCGACTTGGACGGAGGCGAGTCGAGCGCCGCGACTGGCGTCGGCTTCCTCGACCACATGCTCGATCTGCTGGCCCGTCACGGCAAGCTGGGGCTGCGGGTCGAGGCGAGCGGAGACCTCGAGACCGGCGCGCACCACACCGTCGAGGACGTCGGCATCGTCCTCGGCCAAGCTCTCGACGAGGCCCTCGGTGACCGCGCCGGAATCCGCCGCTACGGCTCGGCGCTGGTGCCGATGGACGAG
>DATCPU010000078.1:0-7112 GCA_036569925.1 Candidatus Dormiibacterota bacterium | reverse complement strand
GCCGCGGTAGCAGCATTGGACCGAACCCGACTCTGACGTGCGACGCCAGACAGGCTGATCGCGACCGCGACGAATACACCGATCACGAGAAACCAGGCGGCAAGACCTCCATCGCCGGCATAGTGATCGACGAACACCGCGATCCCAAGTAGGACAGCGATCGTCGCAGTGGCCAATGCGCCGTCATCAACAAACAGGCCCCACACTTCGCTCACCGCAGCACGCAGCGATCGGAGCACTCGCATCTGGACTGTGAAGCTTCGAGGATGGCGCAGAATCCACACGGCCGCCACCGACGCGAGCCCATAAGCCACGATCAGAGGCAACAAGCTCACATCCTGGTTCCACCACTTAACCCCAATGCCCTCGCCTGCGAAGAATGTTCCAAACGAGGTCAACAGGATTCCCACCACGTACTTCATCGTGTTCTCTGGTACCGCGGTGAGGGGCGCCCTGAAGACCAGGCCGGCCACGACAACCACCACGAGCGAGGCTGCGGCCCCGATCGCCGCGGCGGAAACGTTCTTGAGGCCACCCAAGGCGATAACGATGAATACGACCTCGAGCCCTTCGAGGAAGACCCCGCTCAGCGCTGTTGATACCCCTACTCCATCAAGTCCGGTGCGTGGCTGATTCCGATCGCTGGACACCAGCAGCTGCTTGGTCTCTTCGAATGCCTTGGCTTCGTCATGAAGCGCTTTCAAGCCACTTGATCGAAGAATTGCCTTGTGGAGCCATTTCAGGCCGAAAAGGAGGAGGAATACGCCGACCAGCGTCCGCACGAGCGCCAGGTCGATGTGCGAGTTGATGGCGAAGCCGAAGCCGACGGTCAGGACTGCCAGGGCGACCAGACCCGCCACCGTACCCACAATCGCGTTGCGCCATCCCTTGAACATGCCGACCGCCAGCACGATCGTGAGAGCCTCGACCCACTCGACAGCGGCAGCGAGAAATGTGGCGACAACGATCAGCACTACGCTCATTTGGGCGCTTTCCCCCTTGCCATCCGAATGTACATTCGCGTGGAACACATGATACATCAAACACTCGTTAACTCAGATCAGCGCGTCGCTGGAGCGTGCGAACTAATAGACCATGTAACCGCCGTCAATCACGATGCGGTCACCGGTGTGGAAGCTCTGGTCAGGATCGGCCAGAAAGGCTGCGACGGACTCGAAGTCTGCGGGGACTCCCCATCGCTTGACCGGCGTCCTCGCAGTCGTGACCTCGGCAAACTTCGACGACGTCGCGTGATTGCGCTGAAGCATCTCGGTCTCCGTCCAGCCCGGAACGAGCGCGTTGCAGCGAATGTGAAACCGAGCCAGCTCCACTGCGAGCCCTCGGCAAAGCGCCAGCAGCGCGGCCTTGGACGCCGAGTAGGCGAGCCGGCCAGGCGTCCCATACAACGCCGATGTCGAAGCCACCCCCACCAGGGCGCCCGGCCTGCCCTGCTCGATCATCTGCTTGGCGGCCTCGCGCATCGATACCATCGCGCCTTCGAGGTTGACGGCCATGACCTTGCGCCATTCATCCAGCGTCAGGTCGGTGAAGTGCGTGCGTACTCCGCCGACGCCGGCGTTGGCGAACAGTGCGTCGATCGGTCCGAGAGCACGAAGCGTGTCGGCAGCCGCAGCGGAGACCGCGGCCTCATCCGTGACGTCGCACAGAAACGCCATGGTGCGAGCGCCAAGGGCCTCGAGCTCGGTGACAGCCGCCGCGCTTGCTTCGCTGTCCCGCGCCCAGATCGCGACGGACGCTCCCGCGCGCGCCACGCCCCGCGCGAGTCCGAGACCAATCCCACGATTGCCCCCGGTGACGACGACCACTTTTCCGGCCAGCATCGATGAAATGTATAGTATGTGACAGTGCGACGCTTGCTACATTGCCCAGCCAGCTCGACCCGTTAGCTGAAAGGAGCCCGAGGAATGCCATTTGTCCACATCGTCATGGAGCCCCGCGACGAGGAGAGCAAGCACCGCATCGCTCGGGAAGTCGCCGATGCGATGGCCGAGGGCACTAACAACTCAATCGACGGAATTCAGACCATCTTTCACGAGGTGCCCAGGCCGGGCTACGGACGAGGGCTGAACCTTGCCTCGCGCAGACCGCGCCGCACCGACGCGCCGGCGAGGGCTGATTTCGTCTCTGTGGTAAGGCTGAAGATCCGGGACGAGGCGGCCTACCTGGCCTTCCGCAGAGACCACGCCAACCCCGCATTGGCAAGGCAGGCCGGTTTCGTCTCCACCATGCTGCTTCGCCTGGCCGGTGGCGAATACCTGCTGCTCAACAAGTGGATGACGAAGTCTGATGCGCAGGCTTGGGTGGAGAGCCCCGAGCACAAGAACATGGAGAAGCTCGCGACCGAGACCAGCGGCTTCGAGAGGTTGGAGCGCAGTGACGCGTCGCTGGTGCATCAGCTGTTCGGCGCCACCGGGGGCAAGGTGATGGACTCGGCAGAGGCCCGGCCAGAGATGACCCCGGCCACGGTCTGATTTTGAGCTCAGTAGTCGCTCCCGGCCTTCTGCTCTGGTCGGAGCCCTCCACCAAGGAGTTCCTGCGCCTGGTCGCATTGGCGGAGGAGGCCGGCTACTCAGAGCTCTGGTACACCGACATACGCCTCGAGACTGACGCTTACATCAACCTCGCGCTGGCCGCCAAGCAGACAAAGCGGCTGCTGCTCGGACCGGGCGTCAGCGATCCTTACAGCCGGCACCCGGTGCTGCTTGCCGCATCGATGGCAACGCTCGACCAGGTCAGCGACGGCCGAGCGCAGGTCGGCATCGGCACAGGGTCGTCCCTGGAGAAAATCGGCCTGGTTCAGGATCGCCCGGTCCGTGCCCTTCGTGAAGCGATCGAGATCATCCGGCTCCTGCTGTCCGGACAAGCGGCACAGTACGAGGGCGAGATCTTTCGAGTGTCGACCGGCAAGCTCAACTTCACGCCGGTTCGGCCTATGATCCCGATCTTTGTCGCCAGCCACAGCCGCCAGACCCTGAAGCTGTCCGGCAAGATCGCCGACGGCGTGCTGCTGGCGAACATGGGCCGCCGCAATGCGATCGACAACGCCATCGCCATCATCCATGAAGGTGAGGTTGAGGGCGAGCGGCCGGCCGGCTCCGCCAAGATCCATCTTCGCCTCGAGGCTTGCATCTCCGACGACGAACGCAGCGCTCTCGACGCGATGCGGGGTCGCCTTGCGACCCGCCTGACCAATACCTATCCGAAGTGGGACCACCTCGAAGAGCTCGGAATCGAAGCCACCCAGGGCCTGAAAGATGCGGCCTCGGCCAAGGACTCCGCGGCTGTAGGCGCGCAACTTTCGGACGCAGACGTGAGGTCGTCGACGCTTGCGGGATCGGTCGAGCAGGTCACAACGCACCTTCTCGACCTGATGGCGCCTGAGGTCACAAAGGTCACCATCCGACCGCTGACTTTCAAGGGCCAGCCCCTGGATTCGGTCATCACGAAGTTCATCGGCGACGTCTGGCCGGCCGTCGAGTCGTCGCTCACATCGCAGGCGTCCGCCAGCTAACCGACCGATAATCGCTGGATTGATGGCCAGTCCAGCGCCGCTGACCGGTGTGCGCGTCATCGAGGTCGGCAACTACATGGCGGCGCCCTTCTGCTGCATGCAGCTGGCGGACCTCGGCGCTGAGGTGATCAAGGTCGAGGTTCCAACCACGGGGGACCTGGTGCGCACCGCCGCGCCATTCCTGTCGGGGGAGTCCTCGACCTTCATCAGGCTGAACAGGAACAAGCGATCCCTGGCACTCGACCTGAAGGATTCGCGCGGCAAGGAGCTCTTTCGAGACCTGGTGATCACGGCGGACGTCCTGGTCGAGAACCTGCGGCCGGGCACGATGGGCGAGCTCGGCATGTCGTATGCCGACCTCTCAGCTCTGAACCCACGTCTGATCTACGTGGCCATCTCCGGCTGGGGGCAGACCGGGCCTTACGCCGCCCTGTCCGGGCTCGACATCATGGCGCAGGCCATGAGCGGCCTGATGTCCATCACTGGAGAGCCGGATGGGCCGCCGGTGAAGGCGGGCGTGCCGGTGTGCGACCTCGTGTGCGGCCTTTACGGCGCGCTCGCGACGATGGCCGCGCTTCGCAACCGGGAGCTTGACGGCGTTGGTGATTTCATCGACATCTCCCTCTACGAATCGGGCGTATCGCTGGGTATCTGGGAAGCGGGACGTTATTTCGCCACCGG
Source organism: Candidatus Dormiibacterota bacterium (assembly GCA_036569925.1). Taxonomy (GTDB): domain Bacteria; phylum Chloroflexota; class Dormibacteria; order Dormibacterales; family Dormibacteraceae; genus Palsa-872. Next base: position 2,899 of record DATCPU010000078.1, on the reverse strand, counting down.
TGAGGTGCCCCGACCACTGGGGTCCGCGCACCAGAGCGCTGCCCCGTACCAGGCGATCCGCGCCTCGGACGGCTACTTCACGGTCGGCGCGACCTCTGGGCCCAATTGGACGGCGTTTTGCCGCGCGTTGGGGCGGCCCGAGTGGGAGACGGACGCGCGGTTCGTGAGCCCTTCGACTCGGCACGCACACCGCCTCGAGCTGATCGAGGCCATCGAGGCGACCACTGTGACGCAGACGATCGGGCACTGGGTCGCCCTGCTGCAGCGCGCAGGTGTGCCGTGTGCCGAGATCCAGACGTACGACAAGGTCTTTTCCGACCCGCACCTCAGGGAGCGCGGCTTCTTTTGGGACGCCGACCATCCCACCCTGGGTGCTGTGCGGCAGCTCGGCTCGCCGCTCAACTTCACACGAGCGCACGTGCGTCGCGACAACGCCGGTCCGATGCTCGGTGCAGATTCAGCCGTGATTCTGGAAGAGCTCGGCTGTTCACCCGAGGAGGTGGCGAGCCTCGCACGGCGCGGCGTGACCAGGCTTGCCGAACCCCCCTAAGAGCTCAACCCGCTGAGGCGAACCGGGAGCCTAGTGAGCGTCGGGCTGCAGGCCCTTTGACAGCGCCAGCATGTGAAACAGCGCGTTCGAATACACACGCAGCTCCTTGATGCCCTCCTCGCCGTACTCCATGATGCCGCACCCGTGGATCGTGAACTGCTTGCCGCTGCCGGCCAGCTCGCCATAGGTTGAGGCGACGGTGGCCGCGTGCGTGACGTGCTCCGTGTACTCCATCACCGCGGTGTTGCCGCAGATCGTGAGGTGCTGGATTGTCATCGTCCGATGCGTCAGCGCCTTCCATACCGTCCCGTAGGTCTTCCTGAGCTCGTCTCTTCCGCACGTGGGGACACCGTTATGCACGCGGCATCCATCGGGTGCGTATGAGTTGATGACGCCGTCGAGGTCGTCTGCGTTCTGCGCCTTCACCCATGTATCGATCTTCGACCGGATCTCTTGTTCGTTCATGAACCCTTCTCCTTCTTGCCGTCTGCCGGCCATGCACCGTGAAAGACGTCAACCACGCCCCCGCTCTGCACCGGCCTCACGAGCTCATCCATGTAGGCCTTGGCCTCGACTCGAAGCTGCTCCTCGCGGGGATCCGCGGTGTACGCGTCCTGCGCCGCCGCGCTCGTCCACTTGTTGATGATCAGATAGTCGGTCTTGCTGCCCTCAAGTGCGACCACGGTCGACGATATGAAACCCTCGCTCACGGCCATGTATGGGTAGACGGCGTCGCGCCGCCACGCCATGTAGGCATCCCACTTGCTTTCTTCGACATGCAGGTTGTTGACCACGAGATAGGCGTCCGCGTCCCGCTTGGCGCCCATGCCTGGCGGTCGGTCCGAAACCAGGCGCGGGCCCCCCGCCCAGTTGTCCTTGCTCACCTCCTGGAAGATCACCTCCACGGCCTCCCGCGACGTGCCGGCGACCTCGGCGACCGCGTCGACTATGCGCCGCACCAGGTGCTCCTTCATGGTCTTCGTGCGACCCGGATAGAGCTCGATGTGAACGATTGGCATCTGCGACTCCTCTTTTTGGTTGCGGACGGCGTACGGAAATTAGAAGGTGAGGGCCTTGGTCTCCAGGTATTCCTCGAGGCCCAGCGGTCCAAGCTCCCGCCCGACGCCCGAATGCTTGTACCCGCCAAAAGGTGCCACCGGGTTGAAGGCGCCGCCGTTGATCTTTACCTGGCCGGTGCGCAGCCGCTTCGCGACGCGCTCCGCACGAGCCGGATCGCCCGACCACACACCGCCCGAGAGGCCGTAAGCGGTTCCGTTCGCGATCTCGATTGCCTCTTCCTCGGTGTCGTATGGGATCACGACCAGAACCGGGCCGAAGATCTCCTCCTGGGCGATCACACTTTCGGGCGCGACCGCCGAGAACACCGTCGGCGAGACGAAGTACCCGTTGTCAAGCCCGGCAGGCCGCTCGAGGCCGCCGGTGACGAGGCGCGCCCCATCGTCGATGCCCTTCTTGATGTATCCCATGACCCGCTTGTACTGCACCTCGGATACGACAGGTCCGAGGGCCGTTTCGTCGAGAGCCGGATCCCCGAGGCCCTGAGCCTCGGCCGCTGCGCGTGCCAGGTCCTCGACCTCGGTCATGCGCTCGCGTGGCACGATCAGGCGCGTCAGAGCCGAGCAGGTCTGGCCTGAGTTGAGGAACGCGTTGCTAATCGCGGCCTGGACGATCTTGGGCATGTCCTCGACGTCGTCGAGCACCACGTTCGGCGACTTTCCACCCAGCTCCAGCGTGACTCGCTTGACGTCAGGCGCCGCGAGCGCCGCGACCCGCGTTCCGGCGCGAACGGATCCCGTGAAGCTGATCATGTCGACGTCCTTGTGGCTGGCGATGGCCTCGCCGACGACGGGTCCGAGCCCGCTGACCATGTTGAAGACGCCCGGGGGCAAACCCGCTTTGTCGATGATCTCGGCCAGGATGTACGCGGAGAGCGGCGCCACTTCGCTCGGCTTCACCACCACGGTGCAGCCGGACGCGAGGGCCGGCGCCACCTTGGCCGCGATCTGGTGGAGCGGATAGTTCCACGGAGTGATGCAGCCGACCACGCCCACCGGCTCGCGCACGATCGCCAGAGCACCCTCGCGCGTCTCAAACTGGAACTTTTCGATGTTGTCGGCCATGTTCATGAACGTCGAGGCCGGAAGTTTCACGTGCATATAGCGGCCGGTTTTGACCGGCGTGCCGATGTCCGAGGCGGCGGCGGCCGCAATCTCCTCACCGCGGGCCGTGATCCCATCCGCCACAGCGCGGAGGAACTTCGAACGTGCCGCGAGGTCGGTTACCGACCAGGACGCGAACGCGGCCTTGGCGGCGGCGACCGCCCTGTCC
>DATCPU010000077.1:0-1667 GCA_036569925.1 Candidatus Dormiibacterota bacterium | reverse complement strand
GGGAGTGTGGCGGCGAGGCCGGCCGGAGGAGGCCGTTCAGACTTGCACGGCCATACTAGTTGCGCAGTGAAAGAGCTCTCGCCGCTTCGGCTCACCGAGTACAGCCACGGCGCCGGCTGCGCCTGCAAGCTGAGCCCGATCGAGCTGGGCCTGGTGCTGGGCGCCCTCCCTGCGATAGTCGATCCCAACGTCATGCTCGGCGGGCCCCGCGACGATGCGGCCGTCTACCGCATCGCCCCGGACCGAGCCCTGGTGGCGACTGTCGATTTCTTCACCCCCATCGTCGACGACCCGGCCGAATTTGGCGCGATCGCCGCCGCCAACGCCGTGAGCGACATCTACGCGATGGGCGCCCGGCCGCTCTTCGCCCTCGGCATGACCGCCTTCCCGCGTGAGAAGTTGGGCACCGGCCTGCTTGAGAGGATCGTTTCCGGAGGCGCGGCCAAGATGGGCGAGGCCGGCATCGCGGTGGTCGGAGGCCACTCGGTCGACGACCCGGAGCCGAAGTTCGGCTACGCGGTCGTAGGTGAGGTCCATCCTGACCGGGTCATCGGCCACGAGGGTGCGAAAGCAGGCGACGTCCTTTACGTGACGAAGCCGCTTGGATCGGGCCTAGTCACCACCGCGATCAAGCGCGGACTCTGCCCACCGGCCCTGGAACGCCAGGCCGTCGCGGTCATGTCGCGCCTCAATCGCGAGGCATCGGCGGCGATGGTCGAGAGCGAGGCCACAGCCGCCACCGACGTCACCGGCTTTGGGCTCATCGGCCACCTCAGCAACCTGGTCGGCGGCGCAGACATCGACCTGGCTGCCGTGCCATTGATGGAAGGCCTACGAGACCTCGCCAAGCGCGACCTGTTCTCGGGCGGCAGCCGGCGCAACCACGCGGCTTTCCGCGATCAGGTGGACTGGGGCGGGATACAAGAGGTCGACCAGCTCATCCTCTGCGATGCGCAGACGAGCGGCGGCTTGCTCGTGGCCATCCCGGAACAGAACACCGGCCGTTTCGAATCCGCTCTTCGGTCCGGCCCCTACCCGGCAGCGAGGATCGGCACCATCAACGGCATCGGATCGATTCGCGTCCGGGGGCAAGGGTAGGCATGTCCAAGCTGCGCGTGGCTGGGGGTGAGGCGCGCGGACGAAGGCTGAAGACTCCAAAGGGCATCCGCCCGACGCAGGGCATGGTCAAAGAGGCGATGTTCAACCTCGTCGGGCCGGCTATCGACGGCGAGCTCGTCCTGGACCTCTTTGCGGGCTCGGGTGCGATCGGCATCGAGGCCCTGTCACGAGGCGCGGCGGGCGTTACCTTCGTGGACCGCGAACCGCGTGGTCTTGCTATCCTGCGCCAGAACTTGGAAATCCTCGATCTCAAATCGCGCGCACAGGTCGTCAGGGCTGACGTCGTGCACTGGCTGGAAGGGTCACCGGAAGCGCTTCACCAGGCCGGCTTCGTGTTCATGGATCCCCCTTACGAGGACCCGATCCTCGACCGTGCGATCAAGGCGATTGACCGCGGAACCAGTCGCGCGATGGTCGTGGTCGAGCACTCGCGGCGCCAAGAGCTGCCGCAGCTGGCGCGCATGCGCGTCGACAGGCAGCGTCGATACGGCGACACGATGGTCAGCGTCCTGCGCGCATGAACCACGAGTCGATGCGCGCATGAACCA
>DATCPU010000076.1:0-10677 GCA_036569925.1 Candidatus Dormiibacterota bacterium | reverse complement strand
CTCCTGCCCTACCTGGGCCCCGCCGAGGCCGCCCGCCTCGCCCGCGCAGCCGCATAGCGGTTCGGTACCCCTGCATCCTTCTCGGGAACGCTTCTAGGAACGTTCCTTCTCTTTTGGGAACTCTCTCTTGACAACTCCCGATAGGGGTGCTTAGCTAGCGCCAACCCGCCGGTACAGCTCCAATCATTTGGGAACTAGCTCTATCCGCCGGGCAAATCAGGGAACACGCAGTAACAGGGAAAACCGAGCACCGGGAGGGCCGCCCAGGGAAGCGGCCGGCAGGGGGCTCAGGACAAGGAGAGAGCTACGTGAGAAGCCACGCGAAGGCATCGACCGCGGGATCGACCCAGCGCCGAGCAGGACGCCTCGGCCGCATCTTCCACGGCGCCGACCTTACCCGTGATGCTTCGCTTGACGCCAAAGGGAGCAGTGGGCTCGCAACCAGGCGCGTCGTTCTCCCGCTCTCGGCCTTCGTCGCCATTCTCGCCCTGATGATCGCCGCTGTCCCTGCCGGCGCGACCAAGAGCCATCTGCTGAAGGAAACCTTCGGCAGCGCCGCCCAGCCGAGCTTCAACTCCCCGACCGGTCTAGCGGTCGACCAGTCGACGGGCGACCTCCTCGTCATCAACGCCGGCAACAGCACGATCCGCCGCTACAAGCCCGACGGCACTCCCGACAACTTCTCCGCTCTCGGCACCAACGTGATCGACGGGACGGGCTCAGGCGACGAAACGCCCCAGGGCGGCCTCAGCTTCGGCGGTGCGGCCGAATCGCAGATCGCCGTCGACAACTCCGGCGGCGCAACCGACGGAGACATCTACGTCACCCAGGGCTTCCCCAACGTGATCAACATCTTTGCCGAGACCGGCGCCTACCTGGGGCAGCTGAGCGAATCCAGCGGCGGGCCCTTCTCCGAAGCCTGCGGAGTCGCGGTCGATCCCTCCGGCGCCGTCTACGTCGGTGACTTCACCTCGGGGATCCACAAGTTCGCGCCCGCGGCAAACCCGCCGGTCAACGCCGACAACACCGCCAACTTCAGCTCGGTGACCAACCCCTGCGCCCTCGCCGCCGGGGCGGGGCCCACCGCCGGCTTCCTCTTCGCCGCCCAGTACTTCGGCCCGATCTCAAAGCTCGACAGCGCCACGGGCGAAGTCAAATACGAAGTGTCTTCGGACTCCCACACGACCCTGACCGTAGACCCGGGCACCGGGCATGTCTACGGCGCGACCGGCAGCACGGTCAAGGAGTTCGACGCCTCCGGGGTCGGCAGCGCGGTGCAGGTCTCCTCCACCAATCCGGGGTCGGTGGAAGGCGTCGCCGTCAGCGGAGCAAGCGGCGAGCTCTACGTCTCCCGCGAAAACAACGACAGGGTCCTCGTCTTCGGCGCTCCTATAGCGACCGTTCCCGACGTGGTGGTCGAAGCCGCCACCAACAACAGCGGCGTCCACGCGACCCTGAACGGCACCGTCAACCCCGACGGGGTCGAACTGAGCGAATGCTTCTTCGAATACGGCACCACCAGCTTCAACCAGACCGCTCCCTGCGCCGAGACTCCGGCCGCGATCGGCACCGGCACCAGCCCCGTCGCCGTTCACGCCGACATCGGCGGCCTTGCGCCCAACGGCACCCACTACAGCTTCCGCCTCGTCGCCAAGAACCCCGAAGCCACGGCTCAAAGCGGCTCCATCGCAGGCTTCACCACCCCCGACACGGTGATCACCGAAGCGGCCTCGGCGCAAACGCTGAACGGGGCAACCCTGAACGGCAGCGTCAACCCCGACGGGGTGGCGATGACCGAATGCCTCTTCGAATGGGGGACGAGCACGAGCTACGGCGAAACCGCGCCCTGCGTGCCGAACGCCGCCGGGATCGGAAGCGGCACGAGCCCTGTCGCGGTTCACGCCGACCTCAGCGGTCTGCATGTCGGCACCGTTTACCACTACCGCCTCAAAGCCGCCAACGCCAACGGGCCGATCCTCGGCGAAGACATGAGCGTGCAGACCACGGGCCCGGTGGTCGGCGGCGTCTGGAGCGAAGACGTGATCTTCACCGAAGCGACGCTGAAGGCCGAAATCAACCCGGAAGGCAATCCGACCACCTACCGCTTCGAATGGGGGACCGACGCCTCCTACGGCAATTCCAGCCCCGAGAGCAATGTCGGCTCCGACAGCTCGAGCCACGAGGTGAGCGCCTTTCTCGAAGGGCTGCAGCCCGCCACCACCTACCACTACCGCGTCGTCGCGACCAACGGCGTCGCCGAAAACGAAGGCGCCGACCACACCTTCACGACGCCCGAACCATTCGCGCTCGACACCAACTGCACCAACCAGAGCTTCCGCGTCGGGCCCGGAGCCAACCTGCCCGACTGCCGCGCCTATGAGATGGTCTCGCCGGTCGACAAAGGCGGCCGCGGGATCGTGGCCGGTCCCTCTCGGCTGGCAAGTTCGGTTCGCGCCGCCTTCGACCAAGCTGCGGTCAACGGCAACGGGCTCACCTACACCTCGGCTACCTCCTTCGGCGATGAGCCGAGCAACCGCAGTGCCAACCAGTATTTGGCCAGGCGTGGAGCTGATGCTTGGACGACGCACGGAATCTCCCCCCCGCTGAAAGAAAGCCTCTTGACGGGATCCGCGCTTGTTGGCCTTTGGGCCTTCGACACTCCCTTTTCGTCCTTCTCGGACGATCTCTCTTCGGCTTGGCTGAGGGATCCCAACAGGACCCCCCTGGCATCGGGTGGCGTCGAAGGCTTCGGCAACATCTACCGGCGCGATAACGCCGATGGCACTTATCACGACCCGGTCATCACCAATGAACCGCTCCTCTGGCCCGAAGAAGACTACTTTGGTCGCCTCTTTGGCCGTGAAGGCCTAGACCGTATCGCTGGGATGGCTTTCAGGGGTCGTTCGCGGGACGGCAGCCACGTGATCTTCGAGGCCGCCGCGCAGCTGACCCCCGACGCCAGCGCGTCCACGGAAACCCCTGTGCAGATCTACGACCACTCGGGTGGCGAACTGCACTTGGTCAGCGTGTTGCCCGGCGGCGCGCCGAGTCCGGGCGCGCGTGTCGCAACGGCGCACACTGAAAACGGAGATTCCTTTGGCGACGATGCACGGGCGAATGCCGAACGAGCCGTCTCCGAAGACGGCTCGCGGGTCTTCTGGACTGCATCAGGCGTTGGGGTTGGCGCGCTCTACGTACGCGTGAACGGTACAACGACCGTGCCGATCTCCGAATCGGTCACGAACGGACCCTCGCGGTTTCAGACCGCCAGTACCGACGGCTCGAAAGTAATCTTCAGCTTCGGGTCAGACCCCCAAACGGAGGACTTCTACGAATTCGACGTCGACACTGAAACGCCGACGCTGATCGCGCACAACGTCACGGCCATGGCTGGGGCCAGCAAGGATCTCTCCTACTTCTACTTCGTCTCCCGCGACGCGCTCGACACCGGTGCCACGGCGGGGCAGGAAAATCTCTACCTGCGCCACGAAGGGACGATCAAGTTCATCGCGACGGTCACCGAAAAAGATGTCTCTGCTCAGAGGTTTCCCTCGATCGGTGGCCATTCAGGTGTCACTGCCCACGTCGTAAACCCAGCTCTCCACGGGGTCAGGGTGACGCCCGATGGTCGTCACCTGGCATTCATGTCGAGCGCCAGCCTGACCGGCTATGACAACACCGACGCGCTCAGTGGCAAAGCCGACGTAGAGGTTTTCCTCTATGACGCCGGAGACAATGGGTTGACTTGTGTTTCCTGCAATCCGTCAGGTGCCCGTCCGCACGGGGGCGGCGCCAGGCCGTCCTATGGCGTCGGGGCACCGGAAAACCCGAAAAGCGAATGGCAGACGGCTGCTTCGATCCCACCCTCCGAACACGAGCTCGACACCTCACGCGTCCTCTCCGACGACGGCAACCGCGTCTTCTTCAACGCAATGGACGCGCTGGTCCCCGAGGACACCAACGGCCACCAGGACGTCTATGAGTGGGAGAGGCAGGGGGCCGGGACCTGTCAGAAGCCAGGCGGTTGCATCAGCCTGATCTCGACCGGCAAGAGCAACACCTACTCGGAGTTCGTCGACGCCAGTGCCGACGGGCGGGATGTCTTCTTCCGCACCGAAAGCAGCATTGACCCGCGCGACCCGGGACTGATGGACATCTACGACGCGCGTGAAGGCGGTGGCCTCCCGCCGCCGCCACCCCCGACGCAACCCTGCCTCGGCGATGCCTGCCAAAGCGCTCCGCCGGCACCAAACGACCCGACCCCGGCAAGCGCCAGCTTCCACGGCGCCGGCGATCCGCGGCCCAAGAAGGCCAACCGTCACTGCCGGGCGCGGAGCCGCCATACCGGCAAGAACGCAAAGGGCAAGGCCAAGCACAAAAAGAGCGCCAAAGCCTGTAAGCGCACCAAGCGGGGGGCGGGCCGATGAGGGGGCTGAAGGCAGACAGCCAGGCCGCTTCCTCATCCGTGAACAAGGAGACCCGACTGATGAACGCCACCGCAAAGCCCTCTTTCACTCGGCGATACGGATCGCTCGCCGCCCTTGTTGCCTGCGCCGCGCTCCTTGCCGCAATGCTCGGCGCCGCCCCGGCTCAGGCCGAATTTGGGATCAACGGCTTCGACGTCAAGATCACCAACCAGGACGGGACTCCAGATACGCAGGCCGGCTCGCATCCCTTTGCGGTGACGACCGGCTTCGAAGTCGACAACGAACTGATCGAATTCCCTACCTGGAAACTCAGCGGAGCCCTCAAAGACCTCTTCATCGAACAGGTCCCAGGGTTCGTCGGCAATGCGACCGCGATGCCGCGCTGCTCGGATCTCGATTTCCTGATCGCTGTCGAAGAAGGAAACTCGACTGAATGCCCCGACAACACGGTGGTCGGGATCACCTCGGCCGCCGTGCTCGCGCCCATCGCCTGGATCAACGTCCCCATGTACAACCTCACCCCGCCCCCCGGCGTGCCGGCGAGGATCGGCTTTGTCGTCGAAGCCGTGCCGGTCACGATCGACGTCGGCGTCAAGGGCAGCGGCGACCACAACGTCACGGCTTCGCTTAGCCACAACTCCCAGGTGGTCAAGTTCTTCGGCGCGGTGGCACAGCTCTGGGGCGATCCCTCAGATCCGGCGCACGATGGCCTGCGGGGGAGATGCGGGATCAACAAACTCTTCCTCAAAACGTTCGATCAAGTCGTCTTCGAACCGGGCTCAGAAGCCGGTCCCGAAGGCTGTCCGGTGCAACCTCTGCAAAAAGCCCTCCTGACCCTGCCGAGCGCCTGCACCGGCCCCCTGGCGACCCACTATGAAACCGACTCCTGGCAGGAACCGGGCAAATGGCTCAAAGGCAGCGTCCTCACCCACGATGGCGCAGAACCGCCCAACCCGCAGGGCTTCACCGGCTGCGGCAAGCTCGACTTCAGCCCGGAAGTCGAAGCCAAGACCACGACTGATCAAGCCGAGAGCGGCACCGGGATGGACTTCGACGTCGACTTCAAAGACGAGGGGCTGACCAACCCCAATGGACTGGCAGGCTCAGAGGCAAAGAAAGCGGTCGTGACCCTGCCCGAAGGGATGACGGTCGATCCCTCGGTCGCCGAAGGCCTCGGCGTCTGCACGCCTGCCGACATCGAACGAGAGACGCTCACCTCCGCCCCGGGGGAAGGCTGCCCCAACGCCTCGAAGATCGGCACGCTTCACCTCGATACGCCGCTGGTCGACGAAGGGATCGAGGGCTCGGTCTTCTTGGCCCAGCAGGACGATCCGGCGACGACGACCCCAGGAGCAGAGAACCCCTTCGACAGCCTGATCGCTCTGTATCTGGTGCTGAAGAACCCCAACCTGGGAGCGATCGTCAAATTGCCGCTGAAGGTCGAACCCGACCCGAGCAGCGGGCAACTGGTGGCGACGCTGGAAAACATCCCGCAGATCCCCTTCAGCCACTTCAACTTCCACTTCCGCGAAGGCCAGCGCCCGGCGCTGATCACGCCGGCGGCCTGCGGCACCTACACGACCAAGTCGGTCTTCACCCCCTGGTCAGACCCCGCCAACCCGCGCACGGTGAACTCATCCTTTGAGATCACCAAGGGAGTGAACGGAGGCCCCTGTCCACAAGGAGGCATCCCGCCCTTCCACCCGGCGTTTGAAGCCGGAGCGCTCAACAACAACGCCGGCTCCTTCAGCCCCTTCAACATGCGCCTGATCAGAAGCGACGGAGAACAGGACATGACCAAGTTCTCCTCGATCCTGCCCCCGGGAGAGCTCGGCTCGCTGGCCGGGGTGGGCAAATGCCCCGACGCGGCGATCGCGGTTGCCAAGTCAAAGACGGGTAGGCAGGAGCTTGCTTTGCCAAGCTGCCCGGCAAACAGCCTGATCGGCCACACCCTGGCCGGAGCGGGAGTGGGCAGCGCCCTGACCTACGTCCCGGGCCAGATCTACCTCGGAGGCCCCTACAAGGGCGATCCCTTGAGCGTGATCTCGGTGACCCCGGCTGTGGCAGGCCCATTTGACGCCGGAACGGTGGTCGTCCAGCTGGCCTTGAACCTCAATCCAAAGACCGCCGAAGTGGAAGTCGACGGAGCCAATTCAGACCCGATCCCCCACATCCTCAAGGGCATCGTCTTGAAGCTGAGGGATCTACGCGTCTACGTCGATCGGCCCAACTTCACCTTGAACCCGACCAGCTGCGATCCAAGCTCAGCCAAAGCGACCCTCTTTGGCTCCTACCTGAACGTCTTGGACCCAGCCGATGACCGCCCGGTCGATCTCTCGAGTCGCTACCAGGCGGCAAACTGCCTGAACCTCGGCTTCAGGCCCGATCTCAAGCTGAACCTCAAGGGCGGCACCAAGCGAGGCGGCCACCCAGGGCTCACCGCCACCTACACGCCGAAGAAGGGCGATGCGAACGTCAAAGGCCTGGTCGTCAGATTGCCACGTTCCGCATTCCTAGACCAGGCCCACATCCGCACGATCTGCACCAGGGTCCAGTTCGCCGCCAAGGCATGTCCCGCAGCGGCCCAATACGGCTTCATCAAAGCCTGGACCCCGTTGCTTGACGAACCGCTGGAAGGGCCGGTCTACCTGCGCTCCTCAAACCACAAGCTGCCCGACCTCGTCTTTGACCTGCACGGCCTCGTCGACGTCGAGGTGGCGACCAGGATCGACTCCGTCCACGGCGGCATCAGGGCAACCGTCGAAGACGCCCCGGATGCTCCCCTCTCCAAAGTCCTCTTGAAGATGCAGGGCGCCAAGAAGGGGCTGATCGTCAACAGCAGAAACCTCTGCGGCTCGACCAACAGGGCCAACGTGGAATTCAGCGGGCAAAACGGCAAGCAGTTCGACGCCAAGCCTGTGCTGAGGCCTGAATGCGGTGGGAAGCGGAAGCACAAGCGGCATCACGGCTAGGCGCCTTCCGCCGGGGTCCCACGGGATCCCGGCGGACGTCGTCGCGCGCAACCAGCGCGAACGGCTGGTCGCGGCGACGGCCGAGGTGTGCGCGGAGCGGGGATATGCCGAGGCGACGGTGGCCGCGGTGGCGAAGCGAGCGAGCGTTTCCTCGCTCACCTTCTACAAGCAGTTCGCCGACAAGCGAGCCTGTGTGCTGGCGGCGCACCGGGAGCTGCTGGGGCGGCTCTTGGAGGAGCTCGATCGGGCGCGCGAGGGGGAGGGCTTGCCCGAGGCGAAGCGGCGGGTGACTGTCCGCACGGCCCTCGCCATCTTCGCCGCCGACGCGCCCTCGACGCAGCTGCTGACGGTCGAGATCCTCGCCGCGGGACCGGAGGGCGCGAAGCGGCACGACGCGATGGTCGAGGCGTTCGCCGAGCGACTGGGGACCGATTGGGTCCACGCCGCCGGCATGCTCGCCCTGGTCGGCAAGCGCGTCATCCTCGGCGAGGCTGGCCGACTGCCGGAGCTTGCGGACGATTTCGTCGCTATGAGGGGAGAGGTCCGGCCTCCCGATCCTTAGAGGCGGTGTGCATCTGGCGGTAGCAAATGACCATGGTACGGTGACCATGGCCATGTCTCACCCAGAGAAGGAGATCACCGCCAGTCAATTCAAGGCCCGTTGCCTGCGCCTCCTCGACGAGGTGGCCGAAACCGGGGAGACCCTCGTCGTCACCAAGCACGGCAAACCGGTGGCCCGGGTCCTGCCGCCGCTGGGCCCTGACGACCTGCGTGGCAGCGTCAAGATCAATATGACCGACGATGAGTTGATCTATTTCTCGATGGGGCCTTGGGACATGGAGCAGGATTGATCCTCCTGGACACGCATGTCCTGATCTGGCTGGCCACCGAGCGGGAGCGGCTCAGCGAGGCCTCGCTGGAGGCAATTGAGTCAGATCCCGAACCGACGATCTGCATGGTTTCCATTCAGGAGATCGCCTACCTCGTAGCCCGCGACAGGCTGGCGATGGACCGACCCGTCGATGCCTGGATGGGCGACGCGCTGGGGATACTCGAAGCACGCGCTCTTCCCGCGACCGTCTCCAGCTCGCTGCGCGCCGGCTCCCTCGATCCTCAGCAATTTCACGGCGATCCGATCGACCGGTTGATCTATGCCACGGCGGTCGAGCACGACGCGCGTCTCGTCACCGCCGACAAACGCCTGTGCCAGTTCGACCCGGAGCGGACTGTCTGGTAGGCAGAGGCGCCGAGCGCCATCTCCTGCCCGAGCGCAACCTTTCGTAGGTTGAATTCGTCCCTCGGATATACGAACATATGTTCGTATGGCGACCTTCGCATCCGAGCTTCCCGTTGCCGCTCTGGCCGACCGCCTCGGCCTGCCGGAGCGCGAGGCCGGCAACCTGGTCGAGACGCTGGTGCGGCTGGGTGTCGGCGCCCTGGGGGAGCTGGCGGCGCTCTCTCCGGGCGATGTCGCCGACCGCTTCGGCGAGCCTGGGCTGCGCGCCCTGCGCCTCGCCCACGGTGAGGACGAGCTGCTCGTCTGCACTCGCCACGGCTCCTGGGATGAGCTGACCGAGGAGATCGAGTTGCCCGAGGGGACTGCCGGCAGCCGGCTCGAGAGGGCGCTGGAGCTGCTGGTCGATCGACTGCTCGCCGCACCGCGGCGCAGGGGGCGGACGTTGCTGGGGCTACGCCTCGGCGCCACGCTCAGTGACGGCGGCAGCTGGAGCGTCGCGCAGGGACTCGGCCGGCCGACCGCGTCGGCACGGGCCCTGCGCGCCGTGCTCCTGCCCCGCTTGGAGGAACTGCCGGCGCCGGCCGTCTCGCTGCGGCTGCGCGCGGTCGGCCTCGGCCCGCGCGCGGCCGAGCAGCTCGAGCTCTCCGTGCGCGGGGATGAGTCCCGTCGCCACCGCCTCGGCGCCGCGCTGCGCGAGGTCCGCGCCGCCCAGGGCGCCGACTCGCTGCTCAAGGTGCTGCCGGTCGACGACGCCTCCCGCGTTCCCGAGCGCCGCGCGCTGCTCACCCCGTTTCCAGCGCCGGCCCGATGACGCCATTCCAATGGACGATTTTGGGTGGTCAGGCCTGCGGTTGGGCTTGTTCGACAACCCGTAGCGTTTCCGGCTGCACGAAGACGATTCGATCGAGGATTGGTTCGAGGGGAAGGGTCATGACCTCGACTATGACCATTCCATTGTCAAGGAGGTCGGTAACTCCACCCCGCGCTCCCGCAGGAGCAAGATCGGCGGCCTCGGTCAGTTCGACCACATCGCCGATTGCCAGATCATCCATAGTCGCCACTCCTCCGAGTGTAGGGCTTGGGGTAGGCAGTGACCAATCGCGGCGAGGCCTCTGCGTCTCGGTAGTGCCATGCGGTGAGGACGAGAGAAGCTCGGTTGTTGATTCTCAACACGATAAGGACGCTGTAGCTCGTGGTGCCTCCTTGTCCGCGCAGTCCAGCGACTGGAGCCCCTCGCACCGCCTCAGCGATCGATTCCCAAACGAGTTCTGCGTCCTCAGCCTCAACCTGGAAGACACGCCTCCATTCATCGGCGTGTCCTTTGACCCCAAGAACCCAATCGATCAACTTGGTTCGCGTGCACCAGGCATCTTCGGCTCGTGGAAGGGGTTGTCCAATTTTTGGCGGCCAGGACATAACGCCGACGCTAGGCGGCGCCGACGCGCGTGTGTGCAACACAGGCAAATTCTCCGAGCCAGTAGTCACACAAAAGTGGGTCGGGCCCGATGACGCCGGGAGTGCGCCGGCTCTATGCACCGCGGCGGGTGCGGGTCGAGGTCGACTCCGAAGGCGTGCCGCTGGCGGTCGAGCGCGTCGAGGTGGTGGCGGTGCGGGAGGAGTGGGTGGTCGAGGATCGCTGGTGGACGTTGCGGCGGCTGTGGCGGCACTACTTCGAGCTCGCCCTGGTCGATGGGAGCAACGTGGTCGTCTTCCGCAGCAGCGGGCGCTGGTACCGGCAGCGCGCCTGATCGGACTCGCGATGAGCGCCGCTCCCTACGTCGAGCTGCACGCCCACTCGGCCTTCTCCTTCCTCGACGGGGCCTCGACGCCGATGGAGCTGGCCGCCGCCGCGGGCCGGCTGGGCTATCCCGCCTTCGCCCTCACCGACCACGACGGGGTCTGGGGCTCGATGGAGTTCGCCCAGGCGTGCCGTGGGTTCGGAATCCGAAGTGTCACCGGGACTGAGTTGACGGTTGCCCTCGGGCCGCGGGTCCTGTCGGAGGGGGAGGGGGTGTTAGCGGACTCACCCGTCCGAACACCC